>VENG01000015.1 GCA_009711705.1 Bacillota bacterium | reverse complement strand
GGTCTCATAACCCTTCTGACTAAGTTTACGGGGTGAGCTGCTTGAGGGAAAACCTCACGAGCAGTTCTTATGGGGAGGGGCTGGAAACGGGTCGGAAACCGACACCGCGCCAGTCTTTTACCCGACAAAACAATATTTTGACAGAAAAACATCAGGGATATGAGTATGAGCATTGTTATTACTATACTTGGAATGCAATGGAAGGATTCCATTATTTAATGAAAATAGGTCGGTTATTGAATGTACTAGCGTTAAACAGTGTTCTTTTGTCAGATAAAGTCAAAGAGCTTGGGATACGTGGTTTCATTACCCATCTAAAGCTCGTATGCAGCGGAAGTCCTCTAAATAAAGCGCAGATACAAAAAGCGCGTGAAGGAAAACAGTTATGGAAACTAAAACCTGCAGTATGAAGTGAATGTGTTGGAATAGACTTAAAAACACTAGAACCACTGGAAGTGGTTTATTTGCTATGCCATAATTCGGAAGTGTCTGTTAGTCAATGCGCTTTCCATTAATATAAAACAGAAGCAATAGTCCAACATTGGTCTTCATGGCTAAATTTAGAGGGAAAATTGCAAGGGTTTAATGCGTAAAGTATTTTGATGCTTCAGCTCTGGCAGCCAGTTTATACAGTTGCAATACCCAATTGGTTGTGGTATCATGAGGTGTTTAATTAGGAACGCAAGTCACGTGTGTTAAACTAATTTTTCGATACTTCTTTAAAGCAGGCAAGCTTAAGAAATTCTTAAAGGCCACCATGCGCTGTTAATAGTAATCGGAAAATGGTTTACCATATGGTAGCCCAATATAATCATGTCCAAGTGAGATAAATAAGTTAAACCCTTAATGTCTACGGTTATCCATCACCCCCTTGGGGTGATAATATCCATTACACTTGGTTTGCTTTTCCTTTTCCGATTACTGAAAAACACAGGCGGCTTGTCTGTGTTTTTTCTTTTAAAATACTGGAGGAGATCATTAACGAGTGCAGCGTGCATATATGGCCTCTGTCATTACGGCTGCGGGTGCCGGTTATACATACAGGTGGGGTAATTGAAGAGCTGTGGTGTTTCCAATTGTGACATTTACGGTTGCTATTTGGGTTGTCGCAGGATGTATTAAAGCGAGGGTGGGGCTAAAAGAGGAAAGGATGTGTTTTATCATCAAGAGTTTAGTATTAGCTGAAAAACCTTCAGTTGCCCGGGATCTGGCCGGAGCGCTGGGACAATTTAAAAATAAAGATGGCTACCTCGAAAATAACAACTATGTGGTCACCTGGGCCATAGGACACCTGGTGGAACTGGCCGAACCTGAGCATTATGATCAAAGCCTCAAAAAATGGAATCTTAGCACGCTTCCCATTCTGCCGGAAAGATTTAAGCTAAAACCCAATTCCAAAACAATAAAGCAGTTAAAAGTAGTTAAGGAACTGGTTAACCGGTCTGATATTAAAGAGCTTATCTGCGCCACTGATGCCGGCCGCGAGGGGGAACTGATATTTCGCTATATTTACCGACTAACTGGCAGCAAGAAGCCTTTTAAGCGTCTGTGGCTGTCGGAAACAACATCGGGAGCAGTAAAAAAAGGCTTTGAAAACCTTCGGCCCGGTACTGATTTTGACCGCCTGGCTTATGCAGCGGAGGCCCGCAGTAGAGCAGATTGGCTTATTGGCATTAACGGTACCAGGGCCTTTACAGTAAGGCACAATAATCTGCTCTCGGTTGGCCGGGTACAAACTCCTACACTGGCGTTAATCGTCAACCGGGAACGGGAAATCAGAAACTTTGTGCCCACCCCATTTTGGGAACTGCATGCTGAGTTTGTCAAAGAAGATGGGCAGGTATACACAGGTAAATGGTTCAGTGGTGACCAGAATCGCTTTTCTACCATGGAAGACGCCAGTGCTGTGGATAGCAAGGTAACGGGGCAACCGGCTAAAATCAGGGAGGTAAGACAAAAAGACATCTCTGAACAGCCACCGCTGTTGTTTAACTTGAATGACCTGCAGAAAGAGGCCAATAAGAAATATGGTTTTCCAGCAGGTAAAACCCTGTCCGTTGCCCAGGCTTTGTACGAGACTAGAAAACTGCTAACTTACCCCCGGACAGACAGCCGGCATATTACTAAAGATTTAGCCGGGACAATACCGGGACGTCTCTCTGCCCTGGCTGGTGTAAACAAATACATACCGTTTGTTACCACAGCGCAAAAAGCCGGTAATCTGGGTAGGCGATACGTTGACAACAGCAAGGTTTCCGACCATGCAGCACTAATTCCCACGGACGTGGGGCCGGAATTAGATAAGTTAACACCGGACGAGCATAAAATCTACGACCTGGTAGTGCGCAGGTTCTTAGCTATTTTCTTTCCAGCGGCAAAATATAAACAGACAAAAGTAATCACAGAGGTGGTCGGTGAGACGTTCCTGACTAACGGCAAAGTGGAATTAGATCAGGGCTGGAAAATTGTATACGCGCCGGAAAAGGGAAGCGAAGATGAGGATAACGCTGGTAAAATTCCACCCTTGTTACAAAACGAGCCAGTACAAATGCAAAAGACCGAAGTCAAAGAAAAACAAACTAAACCACCTAAACGGTATACTGAGGCAAGTCTGTTAGCGGTGATGGAGGGTGCAAGCAGGCTATTAGACGATAAAGATCTAAAGGAAGCCATGAAAGGCCACGGCCTGGGTACACCGGCCACCCGGGCAGCTATAATAGACCGGCTCATAAAAGTGGGCTACATAGAGCGCAAAAAGAAAACACTGGTGCCTACGGAAAAGGGTGAAGTGCTTATCGACCTGGTGCCGGAAATAATCAAAAGCCCTGAAACCAGCGGCCAGTGGGAAAAAAACCTGGCAGATATTGAGCAAGGAACAGTTGATCCCAAGGAATTTATGGCCGGTATCACTGAATTGACCAAGGAAATAGTTGAGAATGCCCGGAATCAGGAGGCTGGCAGTATGCCACAACAGGTAAATGAAGCAATAGGCAAGTGCCCTTTTTGTGAACGAGGCGTGATAGAAGGCAAAAAAGGTTACGGCTGCAGCGGCTATAAGGAACATGGTTGCAAATTTGTAATTTGGAAAGAAATAACCGGGAAGAAAATATCTCGCAACCAGGCAAAGACTCTGCTGGAGAAGGGGCAAACCGGTGTTATAAAAGGCTTTAAATCCAAGAAAGGCAATAAGTTTGAAGCCATTCTGAAATTGGAAAATGGGAGAGTGGAATTCCAGTTTGACAATAGCTTCAACAAAAAAGATGAAGGTAGTAAAAAAGCCCTCGGCAAATGCCTGCTATGCGGAAAAGAAGTAGTGGAGACAGCAAAAGGATTTAGCTGCAGCGGGTACAAAGAACAAGGGTGCAATTTTGTGATCTGGAAACAAATAGCCGGGAAAAAAATTACCACCAAACAAGCCCAGGACTTGATGCAGAATGGTAAGACCGGACTTATAAACGGATTTAAGGCAAAATCAGGTAAGAAATTTGACGCGGCTCTAGTTTTGGGACATGACGGCAAAGTGAATTTTGAATTCAACGGGAGGTAAAATGTGTGTTTGAAATGATAGATGGAAAACACCGGATGGAAAAGGCAAGAAAATATCTAATAGAGGCGGAGCGATAATGTACGATGTTGCTATTGTAGGTGCCGGTCCTGCAGGATCCACCCTGGCCCGGTTGATTGGTAGCCAGCTAAAAGTGTTGTTAATAGACAAACGGATACCGAGTAAATCTAATAAAGTAGAATATAGAACGTCAAAATGCTGTGGTGGTTTACTGGCCCCCGATGCACAAAAAATGATGGCCTTACTAGGACTAGGGTTGCCCAAAGACTTGGTTGTAGGGCCTCAACTATTTGCCGTTAGAACGATTGACATGCAGAATGTAATAGAAAGATACTACCAGCGGTTTTACATAAACATAGACAGGCGGAAGTTCGATAGTTGGCTGGTATCGTTGATTCCAGGTACTGTCGAACTGCGTTTAGGTTGTACATTTAAATCATTTAGCAAAGAAAACGGGCATTTTCAAATAAAGTTTATGCAAAGTAATAGTGAATACATTGAGCGGACCCGGTTCTTGGTGGGGGCTGACGGTGCCTTTTCAATGGTTCGCAGGGCAGCGTTCCCTGACTATCCACTGCCTGCAAAGTATACTGCAGTACAGGAATGGCTTCATTCCGAAGAGAAGCAGCCTTATTTCACGACGATATTTGATTCTGAAATAAGCGACTTCTATGCTTGGACCATTCCCAAAGAGGACATGATGCTCTTTGGGGCCGCAATACCCCAGCGGTATAATGTAAATAGTAAGTTTAACCTGCTGAAAAACAAGCTTGGAAGTTATGGGTTTAAGTTAGGTCCAGCAAAAAAAAGAGAAGGAACATTTATACTCCGGCCTGTAAATATCAACCAGATATGTACGGGGGCAAATGGTATTGCACTAATTGGTGAGGCGGCCGGGTGGATTAGCCCCACTTCTGCCGAAGGTTTAAGCTATGCTTTTAGAAGTGCGCTGGCATGTGCAAAGAGCATCGGGCAGGATACTCGGGATTTTACAGATACCTACCGAAAAAACACTTCCGGAATGTTCTTGAATGTAAGGCTTAAGAACCTTAAATCACCCTTTATGTACCATCCGCTGCTTAGGAAAGGAATTATGAGTTCGGGCATTATGAGTATGGATGTAAATAGTGGCATACTTTAGTTTTCATGATACAACTGACGGAATTATTTCCCGGTTATACGAGAACCCGGGGGATGGTTCAAACGAACAGGTTATCTATAAATGGCAAGTTGTAAGTTATCATTTTTTTTCTCATGCCGGGTGATTATCCTGGTAAACAGTGCTGGTCTGTACCTTAGTTAATATCTTTGTCAAGCATTCCTTTGACATCAGGAGAAAAGGAGTTGAGTAGTGATAATTCGAAGAGCCAAAGCTGAAGACTTTCCGGGAATTTCGAAAGATAATCCATCGAACGCAGTTGCGCTTTTCTACCCACAATGGCAAGGGGCCGGCCATTCTCCAGAGCTTTTTGATGGCACGGTTGCCCTTTGGAATTTATTTTCTCCTCAAATAACCTCTATCAGGGTTCCGGTTAGTAAACAAATGGGACTCACTAAACAAAACGAAATTATCGGATTAGAGCAGATTAAGGAACAAATATTGACCGCTAACACATTATTGCAGGATTTGCATCCCACACGTATCGTGACTATAGGGGGTGGATGTGATGTGGAAGTGGCTATCGTTAGTTACCTGCGTGCAATACATGACCCGTTTGGAATAATATGGTTTGATGCTCATGGTGATTTGAATACACCGGAGAGTTCTCCAAGTCAACTATTCCATGGCATGGCTTTGCGTTGTCTACTTGAAGGCACCGGGCGGTTTGGCTTTCATTTGCCGATACCCTCCATATCTACAAAGGACATAGCACTCTTGGGAGTTCGGGATTTGGACCCTCCGGAAAAGGAGTACGTTAGAAAAAATAGTATTCCCGTCGTACCTGCTGGTGACGTGAGCGAAAGTTTGCCTGAAAAACTAGTTTCGCAGTTTAAGCAGTATAAAAAAATGTATATACATATTGATCTTGATGTACTTGATCCTGGTGAGTATAGAGGTGTAAAATGTCCTACTGCAAATGGGATACAAATCAAGCGGCTTTGTTCGGTTTTACAAGATATCATGGAACGCTGGGACGTAATCGGACTGAGCTTGGTTGAAAACATTGAAATTGATGAAGAGAAGTTAAGTGCGTTGGAGCCAATTATTCAGTTAGCACGTAAATTTTAATTGTTTTTAACCCTACCAAATTACCAATAACTAGGTTGTCACATGCCAAGATAAAACGTTGAGAGGTTCGCAATATGTTAACCTATCTAAATAAGTCTAAGTAATTACTTTCTTAATTTAGGAATAGTAGCGGTAATGGTTCCCCTTGCTTGTGGACTTATATCAATATTCTGCTATTACATCTCACTTATAAAAAAACAATACCATGTCGTTCTTTATTTATCATTATCGGTATTAGTGCTTGTATTTTTCCCTACCATATATTTCATTAACGCTGGTCTACTGGGTAGCATTCCCTATTACAGCGTATGAATGCCGGAGTTGCTATTGAATTGGCGGCTTTAGGCGTTCGAATCGTTGATGTGCAAGAATCTGTTGAGATGGCTCGAAGTATAAAATCAAATGAAGTCTGAGCAGGCTTCCAACATACCTCTATACCATTCAACGTTTGTAAGCTTAAAGAAGTCAACTTCGCAGAATAAATCAAGACCTAGCTTCCTGCTATGTCACTTACAGAAACTATTCTTGCCTGGCGCTGGATGAAAAAATGAAAACTAGTGGCTGAACTTTCTTCATGTGTTACACGTCAAAGTAGATAAAGGATTTTTTAGGGAGGTTCAGCAAAATGCCAAAATTTTATGCCATAATATTGTCGATAATTTTAATTTTTTCCTTTGCCGGCTGCAACAGTGAAAATAATTCCTCGGCTATATACAATATAGAAAAAATTGATGCACGGGTAACGCATAGCAATACAGAATTTGCCCTGGATATTTTTAAGCAGTTAAATGAAGAAGATAGTGAGCAGAGTGTTTTTATATCACCGCTGAGTATTGCCACCGCACTGACCATGACCTACCAAGGTGCGGGTAGTACAACAAAAGAGGCCATGGCCCAAACATTATATTATAAAGACATGAAAATGGAAGTGCTAAATGAGAGCTATACAAACTTGTTGAACTATTTGCAGCAAGTTGACAATAAAACAGAACTCAATATCAATAATTCCATCTGGATCAGGGAAGGCGAGGATATTAAGAAGGAATTCATTGACACTAATGAAGAAGCATATAATGCTTATGTTGCCGAGCTTGATTTTTCCCGGCAAGATGTCGCCGCTAGAATTAACCGGTGGATTGATGAGGCTACCAAGGGGAAAATTGATCAGATGCTAAAGCCGCCAATATCTCCCGAAGTTATCATGTATCTTATTAACGCTATTTATTTCAAAGGGGAGTGGGCGGAGCAATTTGATAAGAAAAACACTTTTAATACTGAGTTTCATGCCGGCAACGGTAAAAAGATAAATGTAATGATGATGAGCAAAAAAGGTGAAGTGGAATATGCTCAGGGGAATGACTATAAAGCCATCAAGCAAGATTACGGTAACGGTAAGATTTCCATGTATTTAGTGCTGCCCAACGAGGGGATGCCGGTGAACGACTTCATAGCCGATATGACACCGGACACATGGCAATCAATAAAAGACAGCCTGTCCCCGGCGGATAATGTGCTGGTCCGGATACCGCGGTTCACGCTGGAATACGGTATAAAAAATCTGAACGACAGCCTGTCTGCCCTGGGAATGACTGAGGCCTTTAGTGGGGAGGCTGACTTCTCGGGGATACGCGAAGGTATTTTTATCAGCAGGGTTCTTCACAAAGCAATGATTGAAGTAAACGAAGAAGGTAGTGAAGCAGCCGCGGCCACAGTGGTGGAGATGAAGGAGTCTGCCGTAGAAAATCCAAAAACCTTTGTTGCCGACAAGCCTTTTGTGTTTATAATTGAAGATAATGAACTTGGGACGGTCCTTTTCATGGGGAAATTGTGGGATGTTGACTGAACCTGTCATAGGGAAGGTTCGAGACCAGTGAAAAAGTCAAAAAATAAGCAAAGAGCCAAGATTGTCATTCTGAGTGCAGCGAAGAATCTTAGTAATTATGCGGCTTACAAGATTCTTCATTTCACTTCGTTTCATTCAGAATGACACGAATCTGGACTTTTTCAGCAGTCTCGGAAGGTTCCTATGACAGGTAAGTGGAAATCCTTGCCTTGGAACTATTCGCGTGCTTCATTTTTGCCGAGTTTTACGCCAGGTACATAATATTTGCTGGAGGGTATTTCTATGGAAATTAGGGTTTATTATGAAGATACTGACGCGGGCGGCGTGGTTTATTACTCAAATTATCTGAAGTACTTCGAAAGGGGAAGGACGGAATACTTTCGTGACCGGGGATTTTCGGTCGGGGAAATGGCCCGGCGAGGTTTCGTCTTTCCGGTTGTGCACCTGGAGATTGATTATCGTGCCCCGGCTGTGCATGACGATTTAATTAGAGTGGAAACAGTCGTGCTGGAAATTAGAAAATCCTCATTTACCCTTGTCCAGAAGGTGCTGCGGGCCCTTGATGGAAAACTACTTGCCGACGGTAAAGTGAAATTGGCATGTGTGGGACCGGAAATGAAACCCAAGCGGTTGCCTGAGGAGATTATACAGGCCATTAAAGAATAAATGGGCCTAACTTTTATAATTAAAAAGGATCATATTTATCTACTAAAATAATGATTATATTTTCCGGAGGATATTTGTAAAGATGACCACTCGCTAAGGAGACAAGTCTATGAATCAAAAGACCTATTCAAAACTTAATTACCCAATTGATATTAATATACTTCATTTTGCCGGTAAATTGTTACAAGAAAATGGTAACTTTAACTGGGTTCCGGGCTGGCTCATAGCTGCTTTGGGAGTTGATATGTGTGCCGTGGGAGTTAATATGGCCAAGCAATGTGTTGTCCATGTTAATAGGAATGACAATAATAGTAAATCGAACATTGTAGAGATTGGTGCGGATACCCTCTGGTGTGCTAAACAGGAAACATTGACCAATAACAATCTCCCCTGCCATGTTATTGATTGTCCGGTAAGGCAAAGGGTCATAAAAAGGTCCGGCCAACCACATCTAGAAGTAACCTGTTTCCCAATGGTGGGGAAGAGAGGTTTTCTAATGGCTTGCGGGGAAGGCCAACTACTAAATTCCTATCCCATTACAGAGATCCTAAAAGCGATAGCTCACGTGATTGAATGCAGTTTAAATAATAGCCAAAACTCCGGGAAAGCTGCCTCATATTTCCTGCCCTCCGAAGATATGGCGCAAATGTGGTCAGAAATGCTAGCAGGATTGTCTCATGATTTAAGAACACCGCTGGCCTGCATTAAAGGTTACGTTACGACTTTAATGAGGGAAGACGTAAACTGGAATGCTGATGCTCAAAAAGAATTTTTAAATATCATTGTAGAAGAAACAGATCACATTGAAACTTTAATTAATAACTTACTTGATAGTTCCACCTTAAGTTGGAAGGGTGAAATTGAGTTAAATAAAGAACCTGTTCTATTGCCCAAAATAGTTGGAAAAGTACTCAAGGATCCTTCTTACCGTACTAAAAATCATCAGTTTACCGTATTGTTTTCGGATTGTTTCCCGTTTGTAGAAGTAGATCCCTTTAGGATTGAACAGGTGCTGCGCAATTTGGTTGATAATGCAGTTAAATATTCTATGAATGACACAGAAATTATAATCAAAGGAGAAATTAATTCTGATGAAGTAGTTATTTCGGTAACTGACCAAGGGATTGGTATTGACGAGGAACATTTAAAGCGATTATTTGAAAAATTTTTCCGGGTAAACAGTGGTATTCGGGAACATCAAAAAGGAATGGGGCTTGGTTTACCTTTAGCCCGCCAAGTATTAATTAGCCATGGCGGCAGAATTTGGGCTAAGAGTAAGTTGGAACAGGGAACTAGTCTTTATTTTTCTTTACCTACAAATCCTGAAGGAAACTAAAACTGTTATTTGCTTTGCGTCTAGGAGGCTTAAGATGAAGCGTAAAAAGATATTGATAGTGGATGATGAGCCTCGCCTGGTGCGATTAGTTAAAGTTAATTTATTGGCTAGTGGCTACGAGGTGGGAACGGCTACTGACGGCAATACTGCTATAGAAATGCTGGAAGCTTCTTTTTATGACTTGCTGATTTTGGATATTATGCTTCCAGGCCCTTTCAATGGATTTGAGGTTTGTAAAAGAGTCCGCGAATTTTCTGATATCCCGATTATTATGTTAACAGGGCGGGCCCGCGAACAGGATCGGATACGTGGTTTTGACGTAGGCACAGACGATTATTTAACCAAACCATTTAGCGTTGAGGAATTGTTGCATCGTGTTAAGGCAATTCTGAGGAGAACCAGCCAAACAGGGGACTCCCCAAAGTGTGCTACTTATACACGTGGTGACTTAATGATTAATTTTGCCCAAAAGCGAGTCTTTGTCAGGGGGGAGGAAGTAAGGCTTACCGCAACCGAATACCAGGTCTTGTACTACCTGGGTAGTAATGCGGGGAAGGTTATCATACACGAGGACTTGCTAAGCTGGACTTGGGGAATCGAATATCGTAACGAGCTGCACTACCTTAGGAATTATATCAGCAGCTTACGCAAAAAAATTGAAGATGACCCGGGCAATCCCAAATACATTATTAGCAAACATGGCATCGGCTATCAACTGGAAATTGAATAGCACAATATTAAGAAGAATTATAATCACTCTGCCAACAAGGCAGATTTTTTTTGTTTTTTTACGAATTTTTTATATTTGCTACGTTTTTTTTATGATTTATTTATGAGATACCTCGTAAAATAAGTATTCAAGATTCAAGTAGTAGCTTGAATTTGAGGATAGCATAAATACTCTAGCGGTTTTGGGGGTTGAAATGTTCACCTGCGAAGACATTGTTGAAAAAGCTAGGGAAAATCAAGTTAAAACCCTGTGTCTACAATTTACCGACATATTCGGTGTCTTAAAAAATGTCACCCTCCCTTTAACGGACTTGGACAGGGCATTAGCAGGGCAAATTTACTTTGATAGCTCAGTGGTGGATGGTGTTGTCCGCCGCCGGGAACAGGATATTATTTTCCTTCCTGACATATCCACTTTTGCAATATTCCCCTGGCAACCCATGGGACGGGGGATGGCTGGCTTTGTTTGTGATGTTTGTAACTTGGAAGAAATGCCTTACCAGGGATGTTCACGCAGTGTCTTGCAACAAGTACTTGATGAGGCCGCGAAGATGGGATTTGAAATTTTGGTGGGCGCGGATGTGCAATTTTATCTTTTTAAAATTAACAATAGCGGTAAACCAATCACTGAAACACATGACCGTGCCGGGTTTTGTGATATGAAACCGGTTAATCTTGGGGAAAACCTCCGGAGAGATATACTTCTATCTTTACGGGATATTGGATTAGATGCCGGTCCCAGCTACCATGAGGTAGGGCCGGGACAACATAAAATTGCTTTCAAGACAGATAATGCTCTGGCTCTTGCAGACAAACTGGTAACCTCCAAGTTTATACTGCGTGCCATTGCCCGGCGGCATGGATTATACGCTTCGATGATGCCCAAACCGCTTAATGGTAGAGCGGGATCCGCAATGATCTTCCATGTTTTCCCTTGCCATAGAGGGTTCCTCCGGGAGGCCAGGCACTTTATAGGTGGCGTCCTGGATCATACACGGGCTAATACCGCTATCACTAATCCGTTAATCAACTCTTACAAACGATTGATGACCGGTGAGCTGACGCCAATGCAGGTGACCTGGTCAGAAGATAATCGAAATGCGGTGCTTCGGGTCATGATGAATCAGGGAGAGGTAACCCGGGTGGATGTAAGGAATCCTGATCCGGCTTGTAACCCTTACCTGGCTCTGGCTGTAATTATAAAAGCGGGTTTGGATGGAATTCAAAAACAACTTGAACTTCCGTCACCCCAGCGGCATGATGAGCGTGGTGCCCTTCTGCCACGTACGTTGGGGGAAGCGCTGAGTGAATTTGACTCTAACCAGTTAGCCAAGGATGTACTGGGTAAATATATTTATCATATTTTTGCTGAGGCCAAGAGTGAGGAATGGGAACGTTTCCAGACACATGTACACCCTTGGGAGTTGCAAGAATATCTAACCATTTCTTAATTTGTGGTATCAAAAATAAAGGACATAAAATAGGAGGCTTGCCAGTGAATTTTTCACAACAGGTTATTGGGGAAATAACAGAGCAGGTAATTAGAAGGGATCGCGGCGAACTGGAGTTTCATCAGGCGATTATGGAAGTACTTGAATCTTTGGAGCCGGCTATTAAGAAACACCCTGAATTTGTCAAAGCAGGTATCTTGCACAGAATAGTGGAACCGGAAAGGCAAATTATCTTTCGGGTGCCTTGGGTTGACGATAAAGGGCAGGTTCAGGTTAATCGTGCTTTCCGGGTTCAGTTTAATAGTGCCATTGGCCCCTATAAAGGTGGCCTCCGCTTTCATCCTTCAGTGAATTTGGGAATTATTAAATTCCTTGGGTTTGAACAAATATTGAAAAATGCACTAACCGGCTTGCCCATTGGGGGAGGTAAAGGCGGGAGTGACTTTGACCCCAAAGGGAAATCAGATGGCGAAATCATGCGTTTCTGCCAAAGTTTTATGAGCGAGCTTTACCGGTATATCGGAGCGGATGTGGATGTCCCCGCCGGCGATATCGGTGTTGGTGCCCGGGAAATAGGTTATTTATTCGGTCAGTACAAAAAGGTCACCGGTCTATATCACGGAGTGCTTACTGGCAAGGGGTTAACTTATGGCGGAAGTTTAACCAGAACTGAGGCTACCGGCTACGGTTTGGTTTACTTCCTGCAGGAAATGCTGAAGTCAAATGGACAAGCCCTTGCTGATAAGCAGGTGGTCATATCCGGCTCTGGAAATGTAGCCGTCTACGCAGCAGAAAAGGCCCAGCAAAATGGTGCCCAGGTGGTAGCCATGAGCGATTCCGGTGGTTATATTTATGATCAGGATGGAATTAAGCTGGAGACTGTTAAACAGATTAAAGAAGTCGAAAGAAAACGAATTAGCGAATATGTTGAGCACCATCCCTCAGCCGAATATTATAAAGGTCCCAGTGATATTTGGACAATTGAGTGCGATATTGCCCTTCCTTGTGCTACGCAAAATGAACTCGATGAAGCATCAGCCCAAAAGTTGGTAGCCAATGGGGTTAGGGCAGTAGCAGAGGGTGCCAATATGCCCTCTACACCTGAAGCCGTAAAAGTATTCCAAGATAATAGAGTGCCTTTCGGACCTGCAAAGGCTTCCAACGCCGGCGGAGTGGCCACATCAGCCCTGGAAATGTCTCAGAACAGCATGCGGTGCAGTTGGACCTTTGAAGAAGTGGACGCTAAATTAAAAGATATTATGGTTACAATTTATAATCAAATCAACCAGGTAGCCAGGGAATATGATTGCGAAGGTGATCTGGTTAAAGGAGCAAACATCACCGGGTTTCTTAAGGTAGCCAACGCCATGATGGCCCAGGGAGTAGTTTAAGAGAGTAGTTAGTTAAAAAAGGAGGAAAAACCATGAATCAATGCCCACTGGCCTATGCTGACCCCTGTGCAGAATGCGCTCAATTTGGAAACTGCAGCCCAAGCGAGGCCGTTCAGAAGTTAAACGAGCTTGAAGAACAAATAAAAGACTTAAAGCAGATGTTGCAGTGCCTGGTTGATAAAAAGTAACGTGGCTAAGATCAACATTTTATAAGCCAGGGTATTCAGGAAAACATGAGCCTCCTCTAAAGCAAAAAATGAAAAAAAGAGAGAACGGTGGCCTTAAGTGTGCCATCGTTCTCTTAATATTTACGGTTGGAATTTATAATACATGCCTTGTATAATGGCACAACATTTGTTTTAATAACAACAGCAAGAAAATCAAGTTTACACCAATATAAGGGAGCACAAGCTCATGAATATTCAAATTTTCGGTGTTAAGAAATGCTTTGATACCCAAAAAGCGGAGAGATACTTTAAAGAGAGGAAAATAAAATACCAGTATGTTGACTTAACTAAATACGGGTTAAGCAAAGGTGAATTTAAAAGTGTTAAGGCTTCAGTAGGTCTAAAAGATTTGATAAACACAAAATCGAAAGAGTATAAGGTGCTTAATATGCAGCGTCTCGGAACTGGAAGCGTTGCTGAGGAGATTCTTTTCAAAAATCCAAAACTTTATAAATCACCTATCGTTCGAAACGGTAAACAGGCCACTGTGGGATACAAGCCTGATGTTTGGGTGGATTGGGAGTAGTTACGAAATATCAAACCTCTTACGACTCTAAGGATGAACCGGTAAGGGGTCATTACTAAAGTTAGAAAGGTTGTTATTTATGCCAGGTAAAAGCAGAGAAAGTATTTACGCGGGTTTAACGGTGGATATTATTTTGAAAAGAGATCAGAGGACAGGTAAAAAGACGCGCGGGGTGGTCAAGGATATTTTGACAAAATCACCGAATCATCCCAGAGGAATTAAAGTAAGACTCGCCGATGGGCAAATTGGAAGAGTTCAAGAGGTAATAAAATAATTATAGCCACAGAGCGAGTTTAGATTGACCAAAAAGGGAAGTAACAGACGAGATTGCTTCCCTTTTGAAAATATTATACAAGTAATTTCGTTATTTAGCAGGAAATAGAAGTTAAGGGCCCAAATATAATATAAATCGAATTTAGTCGAATTTGCGGGATCACTAAGATTGAAAGTTGGGTGTGTAATACTTGGGTGAAAAAAATTGGGCCTATAAAATTTTAATTTTATTAGCAGTTACAGCATTGTCCGTAATTTTGTTTCTCTCCTATCAAAACTACCTGAACACAAAGAAAATCCTAATATCGGAAAATGAAGTACAGTGTGCTTTAATAGAGAAGAGTGTTTTACATGCCATACAAAATGCCGATTTGACTGCGCAGGCGCTTGAAAGCCAGCTAAACCAAGAGATGGAAGAATACTCAAGGATTATGATAAGTAAATACCGCGAGAATCCGGACGTTTCCACCTGGAATTTAACCGAGTTAAAACAACAGTTTGGCTTGTATGATATTTACATAATCAATGATAATCTGGAAGTTATGCGCACAACTTTTAAGCCGGACTTGGGGCTTAATTTTAAATTATTTCCCAACTTTGCAGCGAGATTAGAGGATCGCTTATACGGGGATAATTTTACCGCTGATCGTCTGGATATTGCCATTAATTCCGGAAATATAAAAAAATACAGTTATATGCCTACCGGTGATCATAAATATCTACTGGAATTAAGTATTGATATAGACAAAACACTTCCTTTCTTAAACGGTTTAGATATAGCTTCTGTAACAGAAAGAATCACAAAGCAGTACCCACAGGTAGAGAACATACTAATTTATAAAATGAATAAAAACGGAGATGAAATTAGAGAAATAAGGCATTTAAGCTATGAAGGTACAAAATTAAAAATAACGGAAGAGACACGGTTGATTGCGAAAGAATGTATATTAAACAATCAAACTAAAAGTATAGCGGGTCAGAATGGTTATGAATATAGTCGAGAATTTATTCCGTACCTTACTTTTACAGAAACGGGTAAACGCGATTGGTGGAACTCTTATGTTATTGAAATAAACTACAATCCCAAGGAGTTGGATACGGCAGTAAAAGAACAGCGAAATCTTTTTGCTTCTAATATTGTAATGATAATACTGGTCTTTAGCGGGCTAGTTGTAACAGTTGGCTATTGGTTCCGGGAGACAGAAAAAAGTAGAAATAAATTATCTACAGTAATTAACCGTACTTCTGAGGGTTATTGTATGTTAAGTTCAGATTTTCGAATCACTGAAGTTAATGAAGCTTTATGTAAGATGGTCTGTTATTCACCGAACGAACTCCTTGGCAGTCATTTTAATATTATACTTCAGGAAGATAACCGTCAATTTTGGCATCATAATAAACTGCTTGAGCCCGGAAGGATACACTATAGGCACGAACTGGCCTTAAAAACTAAATATAGCAAAGTAATTTATGCAGTTATAAAAGCGACTATTGTAAAAAATAAGTCAGGCAACGTAAAATATATTTTTGCTTTCCTCTCTAATGTTACCAAAAGGAAACACATGGAAGAAGAATTAAGGCGGCTCAGCCTTTTTGATCCTCTTACCAAACTTTTGAATCGCAGATATTTTGAACAAAGGATGAATCAGTGCGAATTAGAAGGGCTTGATTCTGTTGGAATGATTATATGCGATGTGGATGGGCTAAAACTTATAAATGATACCCTGGGGCACAAACAAGGTGACAGGTTATTAGAAAGTGCAGCGACCGCTATAAAGAGTAGTCTGCGGGAAAATGACGTTGCCGCACGCATTGGCGGAGATGAATTTGCCGTCCTATTAACTGAAAGTAATGTTAATCAAGTTGAAGCTGTCTGTGCAAAAATAAGAGATTCCGTCGATAAATATAACAAGGAACATGCCGATCTCCCTCTGAGTATCTCTGTAGGCTATTCTTTTAGAAAAAATAAAAGTATGGACATGGATAGGCTATTTCAGGAAGCTGATAATGCCATGTACCGGGAAAAAATTCATCATCGACAGAGCACACACAGCTCAGTTGTCCAAACACTTAAAAAGGCAATGGAGGCCAGAGATTTTATTACAGACGGGCATGGTGAGCGCTTGCAGGGGTTAGTAGAAAAATTAGGAGTATCAGCTGGCGTTTCTAATCGCGTATTGAAAGACTTAAGACTATTAGCTCAATTTCACGATATTGGAAAGGTAGGGGTACCGGACAGGATCCTTTTTAAAGCAGACAAATTAACCTCCGGTGAAGAAAAAGAAATGAAGAGGCACTGTGAAATTGGTTATCGAATTGCACAGTCTTCAACAGACCTGATGCCTATTGCGGATTGGATTTTGAAACACCATGAATGGTGGAACGGCAAGGGTTACCCATTGGGTCTTAAAGGCGAAGAAATCCCCATAGAGTGCCGCATTTTATCAATTGCTGATGCGTATGACGCTATGACAAACAACCGGCCGTATAGAAAAGCTTTAAGCCATGAAGAAGCCATAGAAGAGCTTAAACTTTACGCCGGGAAACAATTCGATCCCACGTTAGTTAAACACTTTGTTAAAGTTCTCAGTGTACTAAACTAAATCGTAAAGTGTTTGTCAATTTATGGACTGGGTAGGGACAATGTTTATCACTTACTTGGGAAGCATAGGTTTTTCAAGGGGGTGTTACTCTTGAAGGCTTGTTGCTTCATTGATGAATCCCAAATGAGTGGAACTAAAATTAGGTGTTCTGTAAATGGCAAACCAGTCAGTAATTCTGATGCTCAAAAAATCTTACTTAGGGCGGCTACCCATATGATAGTGGAAAAGTTGCGTAGGCTAGAGCAGTATGCGCAAAAGAATGAGACACCGGGTGGACTTAGGAAGTAGTTTAAAGTACCCATTTGAATCTACGCTACCTCCAAAAACGTTCCACCTGGATAGATATCTATTTCTTCAGTGCGAATTATATCTATTTTTTCTGCCAATATTTCGGGGGAATAAAATGCCGATGTTCCAAAGCCTAGCTTGATAATATCAATGTATTTTGCGCTGACAGCTAAAAGATCCCTGGTTTCCCCCAATCCCATACCTTTGTCAATAACCATGGTAAGACCGTGATCCCTGGGCTTAGATTTCCTCTCCCCCAAGGGGTAATGCAGAAAATCCATCCAACTCCTTGCCGTGTTTTGCCCGTTCAAATGCAGCCATCTCCTTTCCCGGGTTGGAAATCACCTCTATTTTAATTGGAGCAGGTGATTTGCTCGAACACCTCCTGCTTTAGTATTTTTGGTTAAGGAGCATGATTTAAAGTATTCCGCGCCATTCAATAATGTTACTGTCTTTGGGATAGGAGACGCGCGTATTTGCTGGGTTGCGCCTATTGTTAATAAGTCCCTAAAATCCCTCTTTAAGCACTCTTTTTAATATTTTCCCGTTAGCCCCTTTGGGAAGCTCATGTCTAAATTCAACCTGGCGAGGGCATTTATAATTGGCCAGGTTTTCACGGCAAAGTTTGATTAGTTCTTTAGAAGTAGCTTGGTGTCCTGGTTTTAACGCTACATAGGCCTTTGGAATTTCGCCTCGCATTTCATCAGCCACTCCCACCACGGCCACTTCTGCTACTGCCGGGTGACTGTAAAATACTTCTTCCACTTCCCGGGGGTATACATTGAAACCGCCAACAATAATCATATCTTTTTTTCTGTCTACTATATAAACGTAATTATCTTCATCGACCATCCCCAGATCCCCGGTATGAAACCAACCGCCACGTATGCTTTCGGCAGTTGCCTCGGGTTGGTTTAAATAGCCTTTCATGACATTATCGCCTTGGACAGTTATTTCACCGACTGTATTAAGCGGAAGTTGATTATCGTTTTCATCAACAATCTTTACCTGTACTCCGGGGAGAGGGGGACCAACTGAACCGTGTTTACGTAGTTCTAAGCGGTTTACATACGAAATAGGGGATGTCTCTGTGGGCCCGTTCCCTTCCAGTACAATAACTCCATATTTTTTTTCCAGTGTGCGCATTATTTGCAAAGGCATAGCCGAGCCACCCGAAACGAACATGCGTAATGAAGACAGGTCTTCAGGTTTTGCATGCTTTGCAGCCTGCAGAATTGCTGCATACATCGCCGGTACAGCCGGGAAGATGGTAATTTCATGTTTTTTAATATTTTCCACTGTGGCCTTTGGTAAAAATTTCTCTGTAATGACAACTGAGGCGCCGGTACATGCCGGGGCAAGTAAACAAACAGTTCCGGCAAATGCATGATAGAAAGGAAGCACACCTAAGTAACGCTCGCGGTAATCCACTCCAATAGCTTCAGTGACCTTTTGGGTATCAAAAACTAGGTTCTTGTGAGTTAACATAACTCCTTTAGGCTTGCCTGTGGTACCCGAGGTGAATAAACAGGCCGAGACGTCATTTTGGTCTAAAGGTGGGGGAGTTAAGTCCGGCGAGAAACTAAACAATTTACGGTATTCAATTTGGTTATCACTGGATGTCTCGCCAACTACGATTATGTTGCGCAGTGCGGGCAGGTGCTCGTGCAAGGATTGGATAAGCGGTGCAAAGGGTGCAACGGTGATAATTGCTACGGCTCCGCTATCCTGAAGTATATGTCTTATTTCCGGCCCCTTAAGGAGCGGGTTAACGGGTACCACGGGTGCTCCCACAAAATTCAGTGACCAGTATGTTGTAGCGAATTCCAGGTGGTTAGGCATTAAGATTGCCACGTACTCTCCGGGCTTTAGCCCCAATGATTTGAGCCCTGCCGCCAGTTGCCCGATTCTTTCAGCATATTCCGAGTATGTTACTATTTTATCTTGAAAGATCACGGCAGTGCGATCAGAAAATTTATCCAGGCTGTGTAAAATAAAGTCACTTACCAGCATGACAAGCCCTCCTGAATGAAATTTGATACTAACACTTTAGTAAAAGATTTAATATTCTCTTTTCTTGAATATTATTTTAGACAGTAATCTTGTAAATCCTTTCCCGTAGTGAAAGAATTGAGTGAATAAGTTTATAATAATAATTACAATTAGGTGGTGGTAATATGCTTCAAACTGTCATAGATGCAGGTTCCGCAAATATGCGGAAAATAAACCTCGTTCGGTGGTGGCAAAATTATGGCGATGGCACACCGGAGAGACATAATTTACTAGATTGAAATAAGTTGGTTAGGATTTGAATTTGTCATGCGTAAGCCGCCCGTCACCGGTAACGGGGATAGACTCACCCAGGAAACGGGGTTTGGAATGTAAAAGGTGTAATTGGGAAAAAGCTTTGATACGGGCCGGTATTTCCCGGAAGTCGTAGTAATCCGCGTAAGCATATTGGTGCTTGTCTGCCTTTACCCCGGCTGCCTGAATGCCGAGGGCCCGGGCAGTATATACAGCACGAGGCAGGTGAAAGGCCTGAGTAATGACCACCGCTGAATTAACCAAAAAAATCTCTTTAGCCCTATACATGCTGTCGTAAGTGGAAAACCCGGCATGGTCCATGAAAATGTCTTCTGTTGGCACCCCGAGCTTTTCAGCATAAATACGCATGTAGTTTACTTCATCATAATCTTCCGTGCCATGGTCACCGGTCATTATTATCTTTTGCACCTTTTTGTTGTTGTAAAGTTCCACAGCGGTTTTAATGCGGTCCCGGAGCATTTGACACGGCGTACCATCCGGCAAAACATATGCTCCCAAAACTATTGCCGCTTGGGCCGGTGATGTACTTTCGGGGTTAATCACATATTGATTACCCTTTATCGCAACATACCGGTCGATTATTATTACACCGGCAATTAATAAAAAGGTTAGAAGTAATGATAGATAGATGTTTTTTCGGTTAATAAATTTCAGCTTTAACACCTGGTCACATCTCCTGTAAGCTAATCGTTATAATTGATAAATAATAACCCTGAATAATAATAACATCACTGCAACATTTTGCGAAGATAAAAAGTATTTTAACCTGTAATTGTGGAGGTTTGTGTTGAGTAAAGTAAGTATCGTTTCCTGCAGTAACTATGAATTAGAACTAGTAAAGCATTCGGTAAGAACATGTGTTGACAATTTGGGTGGTATCAAAAAGTTTGTTTACCCCGGGCAAAAGGTGCTTTTGAAGATTAATTTGCTTGCCGGTACTCCGCCGGAAAAGGCGGTAACTACCCATCCTGCAGTAGTCAGTGCTCTTGCCGAACTGGTTCGTGAGGCTGGCGCACACCCTCTGGTGGCGGATAGTCCCGGTCCGGTGCCATATACAACGGGAGGTTTAAAGAGGGTTTACCGGGCAGCGGGTTTTCTTGAACCGGAAAAGCAAGGCGTGTTTGAGCTCAATTGGGACACATCTGTTGCCGGGCTAAGTTATAACAGTGGGAAAATAATTAAACGCTTCGAAGTTATTAAGCCTGTTTTGGATGCTGATGTGGTCATCGCGGTTCCCAAACTGAAAACCCATATGTTTACTACTTTTACCGGGGCGACAAAAATCCTTTTCGGAGTTATTCCTGGCTTTTCCAAAGCCGGTTACCATGCCAAACTGCAAACCGGAGAACAGTTTGCGGAAATGCTTTTGGATATCATTGGGGCTGTGCAGCCGGCATTATTCATTATGGACGGTATATTGGCTCTTGAGGGTGACGGTCCTGGGCTGCACGGTCAGCCACGGTCGGTGGGAGTTGTTCTGGGGGCAAGCGACCCTGTGGCCATGGATGCCGCAGCCTGTAAGATTATAGGCATTAACCCTTTGGAAGTCCCCATGTTAAGAGTTGCAGCCGACAGGGGATGGTGGGACGGCAACGTTGACGGGAACATTGACGGGAACAATGATAGTTTGGAAGTTGTGGGTGAACCTCTGGAAAATGTGGTGGTAGAAGGGTTTAAAAGGCCCTCTCATGTGGCCCGCGATGCCAGGGGGTTGGACCGGCTGCCGTGGTTTAAGCGTATTTGGTCCCCTGTCGCAAAGCAGGCGCTTACTCCCCGCCCCGTGCCTGATGGTAATCGCTGTACGGGGTGTGCTACATGTTCCAGGGTGTGCCCACAAAAGGCTGTAACCATTTTCAAAGGCAAAGCTGTCGTAAGAGACCGGGCCTGTATACGGTGTTACTGTTGCCACGAAATGTGTCCGGAAGCGGCGGTTGATTTAAAGTACGGTTTAACAGGTAAAGTATTGTATCGCCTGGGGCTTTTGGGAGGTACATAGTCTTTGGTGGTTTGAGTGAGGTGAAGATTGTTCATGGAACTACTTGATTTACATGCGGATATCTTAGTAATCGGCGGTGGTTTAGCCGGACTGTCTGCGGCGCTCCAAGCAAGGCAGGCAGGATGCAAAGTTATTGTTGCAGCCAAAGGGAAAATCGGGCGTAGCGGTAACACTATCATGGCTCGCAACAGTATAGCTGCTGTATTGGATAATAAGGGAAATAAAGATTCCATTGCCCGGCATATTAAGGACACCATGGCCGGAGGTGATTACCTCAATGATGAGAAACTGGTAGCTGTGCTGGCAGGGGAGGCACCAGAGGCAGTAAACTGGCTTATGCAACACCGGGTGCCATTTTTATGCGAAGAAGGACATGTTATTGTCAAAGGTTCGCCCGGACATAGCGCCAAAAGAGTTTTGACGGTGGACGGAAGCGCATTAAAGTCGCAGAAGACTCCGGGACTGGCTATAACCGGGCCGTTAACGCAGGAAGCAAAAAAACAGGGTATAGAGATGTTGGAAAATGTGCTTATTACTTCCTTACTCAATAAAGGTGGAGAAATAATAGGTGCTTGCGGTTTAGACCGGCGGCGGGAAAGGGCTTTTACCATAAATTCCCGTGGCGTTATTTTAGCCTGTGGCGGCGCGGGTTCGCTCTACCCTTTTACCACCAACACGGCGGATGTCACCGGAGACGGGTATGCATTGGCCAGTGAGGCCGGGGCCAAACTCAAAGATTTGGAGTTTATCCAATTTCATCCCTGTGTGACTATTGATAGCCCAAGATTGGTTTTATCTACAGCGCCCTTCTATGACGGGGCCATATTAACGAACAATTTCGGTGAACAATACATGTATCAATACTCTGTGCAGGGGAATATGGCCACAAGGGATGTTATGGCGCAAGCCAGTTTTTCTGAAATTAATGCCGGGCGAGGTACGGGCCGAAAAGCTGTTTTTATGGACTTTGGTGGTGTGGAACCGGGTTTTATGGCATCGAAATATGCTGATATAAAGGATTATCTGCAAGGGAAGCTCAAAGTGGAAGTAGCCCCGGCCGCCCATTTTGAAATGGGTGGTGTTGTTATCGATGACCACTGCAACACAACTTTGCCGGGACTGTATGCCTGCGGGGAAGTTGCCGGAGGTGTGCATGGGGCTAATCGTTTGGCTGCCAATGCTCTTACAGAAGCAGTGGTTTTTGGGCTACGCGCCGGAAAACATGCCGCTGCCGAAGTCTTACGCCATCGCTCGGGAAAATGCGATGAAAATCAGTCAGTACAGTTACAATGCAAAAAACAACAGTTTAGCGAATTCTTGCCTGCCCACCACGAAAGTAATGCTTTTCGGCTCATCACGCAAGAGCTGTGCCGGTTAATGGGAAGGCACGTGAGTGTGGTAAGGTATAAGGCAGGGCTTCAGAAAGCCTTAAATGAAATTGAAATCATGCAAGAAAGGATAAACCAAACCGAACCTCACGATTACCGGCAGTTGCTTGATTACCACCAAGTAAAATTAATGCTACTCAGCGGTTATCTGATCTCACAAGCGGCTTTACAACGGGAGGAAAGCAAAGGGGCTCATTATCGTGCGGATTCCATAATGAATAGTGAATACTAATCAAAGATATATTATAGGTTAAAGTTATGGTAGGCATTCTTTTGCGAGGTGATTAGTAGTGGAATTCACAACATTTAAAATCAGCAACATGTGCAGTGAGGAGGATAAAGTAAACGTAATGAATGCTTTGCACAAGTATTCAGGAGTATTGGATATCGCGGTGGATACAAGTTCCCAGCTTGTACGAGTGGATTATGACCCGAGAAACATTTTGCTGGAAGATCTGAAAAGTGAAATTGCCAAGGGGAATTATCAAGTTTCCGTATTAAACCCGTAGTTTTTAAACTACGGGTTTAACTTATTTAGGATCCGGTTCCGGCTTGCGGGCCGGCTGAAAAATGAATTCGGGAATGATCACCGGTAATTCCCGGGCCACTTCTTCAACCTTTGGATACTCACCGGCTTTTGTGATTTCAGAGGCGCGTATTAAAACCAAAGAGACTATGGCGGCAGCAATTGCCAATCCAGTAGCTGTCCAAAACATTGGTGTCCTACCCAGCCCCATCAGAAGGCCAAATATAGGCGGTCCCGCGGCAACACCGAAAAAACGCACGCTTCCATAGAGTGAAGTAATTAACCCCCGTCGTTCTGATTTGACAGCACTGGTTATTAAGGTATTCAAGCAGGGTAAGACAAGTCCGGTTCCTATACCGGCCAGGGAAATCATGCCAAAGAAAAGATAGGTGTTTTGGAATGCGCCAAGCAGCCCCAGTGATAGGGCAATCAATGTGAGCCCAATAACAACAAGCCATTTCATTAAAACAACTTTTCTTTTAATGACCATGCCCGTGACAAAAGAAGAAGAACTCATAAAAAGAACCGGGACCGCAAGTGCCGCACCTTTGATTACACCAGTCAGCCCATATGTCTTTTCCAGGTAGTCGCTGAGAAAAAATAGAACTCCGAAGAGCAGTAACAGGGCGGTCATGCCGGCGACAAAACATGCTATCAGCATACCGGCTTTTTGTTCGAATACTTTTACAAAGGATTTTATATACTGTCCAATGGCCATGTCTGATTGGTTGCCTTGTGGTTCCTTGACCAATAGCCATAACCCAATGAGTACCGGGACAATTAGTATAGGGAAAAAGAGAAATGTGGCAAACCAGGTGATTAGTCCGATCAACGCACCCAGAATAGGGCTGGCGACCTTTCCAAAACCGTTGGCAGCCTCGATAATACCTAGGGACCTGCTGCGTTCTTTGCCGGTAAAAATGTCTCCGGTGAGGGCCATGGCAATGGGGGCAGTTCCTGCCGCCCCAAAGCCCTGCAGGATTCGCCCGGCAATCAGCAGGGCGTAGGAATTTTGCCCCAATATCCAATATGACACCCCGGCCACTATTCCGCCCAGTCCATATAAAACCAGCCCGGGAATAATCACTTTTTTTCTGCCGAAACGGTCTGACAAAAAGCCGGCAAAGGGAATAATTATTCCTGCGGGTACCGAGAAGAGTGTAATAATCAAACTTACTTTAAATTGGCTGATGTCAAGGGCCTCTTTAATCTGTGGCAGAACCGGTATGATCATTGAATTGCCCAGTACCATTATAAAGGGAACTCCTGAGATGGCAGCCAGTACTGCTGCCCCGGCGCGTTTTTCCACATCCTCACGTCCTTTCCAAGCACATATATTTTATCTCCTGTCATCAAAGGGTATGCATTTAAAATCTTCCCCGGGCATAAGTAGATTAAAGCAAAATTTTTTAAATCTGGCGGGTTTGGGGGGATATTTAATGTTTCATGTTTTTGACAAAATAGTTTTTTCAATGGCCGCGGTGCGTATATTATCGGCAAGCATCGAATTTACTGCCGCCCTGTTGATGTTGTATTTTGGTCGTGTGGAGACGGCTTTCAAGATAAATTCAGTTTTAGCACTTGTCGGACCAACTATCCTGATTACTGTTACTACCTTGGGTTTGGTAGGACTGGCCGGAAAGGTTTCCCCTGCTTCTATGGTCATGATTGTCACCGGAGTGGGACTAATTTTTATGGGCATACATAAGATGTAACCTTGCGGGTCATGATAATTTATAAAAGCAGGCAGAAAATTGTTGACTGCACAACCATGATTTGATACTATCTAACAAGAAACCAAAGACCTTGAAATCGGTCCCGTGAGGCTGGTAAGGGTTCATAGTGGTATTTTATCTGATCTACGACCATTCTATGTCCTGCTTACCGGTGTAAGCAGGTTTTTTAATGAAAAAAACCGGGGGTGAATACCATGGGTGTGGAAAAAGAAATGCGTGAAAAGGCGAATATAATGGATTACCAAGGAATCGGCAGGGCTCTTACCCGGATTGCGCATGAAATTATAGAGCGTAACAAGGGTACCGATAACCTGGTGATAATCGGTATACGGCGACGTGGCGTACCGTTAGCCTCACGCTTGGCGGATCGCATCAAGGAAATAGAGGGAAGTTTAGTACCGGTGGGAGTATTGGATATAACGCTTTACCGGGATGACCTTTCAACTCTCAGCCAGCAGCCTGTGGTACATCAGACGGAAGTTAAGTTTTCTGTGCAGGATAAAAAAGTGGTACTGGTGGATGATGTGTTGTATACCGGCAGAACCATTCGGGCAGCACTTGATGCCATAATAGACTTAGGCAGGCCCAGTGTTATCCAGCTGGCCGCCCTTGTGGACAGAGGACACCGAGAATTACCCATTAGAGCCGATTATGTAGGAAAGAACGTTCCCACATCTCGCAAGGAAGTAATTGCAGTGCAGTTAGAGGAAATCGACGGCGAGGATGGGGTATTAATATTGGAAAATGGTTAGTTGAGCACCATCCTTTTAAGGGGGTCCCGAGAGGCCGGCAAGGGGAGGGTTCAGTTTTATTTCTCTTTGCCGCCTCGCTTCGGGTTCTCACCGATGCGAGTTTTTTATGCTTTTTTTTTGAAAATTATAAGGGGGGTAATTGATTTGACCCTGCAGGGAAAAGATCTTTTAGGGTTACTTCATAAAACGGAATCTGAAATTGAATATATTTTAGATACCGCCTTACCAATGAAAGAAATAATATCCCGGCCTTTAAAGAAGGTTCCTACCCTCAGGGGACGGACCATAGTAAATGTTTTTTATGAACCAAGCACCCGTACCCGTACATCTTTTGAGCTTGCTGCCAAGTATCTGAGTGCGGACAGTGTAAACATCTCGGGATCTGCCAGTAGTGTTGTTAAAGGTGAAAGCCTGGTGGATACTGCGCGAACGGTAAAAGCTCTGGGGGCGGACATAATAGTGGTGCGACATGCTATGGCTGGTGCGGCGGAATTAATGGCTCGTACAGTTTCCGCTTCGGTGATTAATGCCGGAGACGGAGCTCATGAGCATCCCAGTCAGGCATTATTGGATATGTTTACTGTGCGGGAGGCCAAAGGTACTTTAAAAGGACTTGAGGTGGCCATTATAGGAGATATTACCCACAGCAGGGTTGCCCGGTCAGATATTTGGGGGTTTTCTAGAATGGGGGCACGGGTAAGGGTCTGTGGACCTCCCACTATGATCCCGCACGGCATTGATACTATGGGGTGTAAGATTATTGATAAGGTTGAAGATGCCCTGGAAGGTGCTGATGTTGTTATTGTATTGCGCATTCAAAGGGAGCGCCAGCAGCAGGGACTTTTCCCGGGTCTGAGAGAATATGCCAGCGTGTACGGGATAAACAGAAAGCGCCTTGGGCTGGCCGACCCGGATGCATTGTTAATGCACCCGGGTCCCATCAACCGGGGTGTGGAGCTAACCGGTGAGGTAGCGGACGGGCAGCAATCGCTGATAGAAACGCAAGTGACTAATGGAGTGGCGGTACGCATGGCCATTTTATACCTCTTAGCTGGAGGAGGAGATGCAAATGTCCCTGTTGATTAAAAACGGTATTATTATTGATCCGTGCGCTGAAACCCGTACAGTTAAAGATATATTGGTGGAACACGAAAAAATTGCTTTGGTGGGCGAAAACCTGACCACCACGGACGCAGAGGTGTTAGATGCCACGGATAAGCTGGTTACCCCCGGTTTAGTGGACATGCATGTTCATCTCAGGGAACCGGGTTTTGAGGCTAAAGAAACTGTACAAACGGGTACTCTGGCAGCGTTAAAGGGTGGCTTTACTTCAGTTGCCTGTATGCCCAATACTTATCCGGTGGCAGATAATGCACCTGTTATCCGGTATATACTGGGCCGGGCCCAGGAAGCTGGAAATGCCAAGGTTTATCCTGTAGGGGCCATTACCAAGAACAGCGAGGGCAGTGAATTGGCACCAATGGCTGAGCTGAAGGAAGCGGGTGCCGTTGCTTTTTCAGATGACGGCAAGCCTGTATCCAATTCAGCAGTAATGCGCAGGGCCATGGAATATGCCCATATGTTGGATGCCGTAATCATTTCGCATTGTGAAGAAAGCAGTCTCGCGGGAGGAGTTATGCATGAGGGAACTATTTCCACCATGCTTGGTTTAAAAGGGATTCCTTCTGCCGCTGAAGAGGTTATGGTGGCCCGGGATGTTATTCTGGCCCAGTTAACCGGGTGCCGCCTTCATATTGCTCATGTCAGTACTGCCGGATCAGTGCAAATTATACGGGAAGCAAAGAGCCGGGGGATTAAAGTTACGGCCGAGACAACGCCACACCATTTTACTCTCACCCATGACTATGTGCATGGTTATGATACAGCCACCAAGGTTAACCCTCCACTGCGGGCGGCTGAGGATGTTGAGGCTATCTTAGCGGGGTTGGCAGACGGAACAATTGATGTGATTGCCACTGACCATGCGCCTCATACGGAGGAAGAGAAAAATGTAGAATACGATTTGGCTCCCTTTGGTTTGGTAGGGCTGGAGACCGCAGTTGGGTTAGTATGGAGCCAGTTAGTGCTACCCGGATTTTTGACCGCGGAGCAGGCAGTGGCCAAATTAAGCCTCAACCCGGCACGCATACTGGGGGTCCCTGCGGGAAGTCTGGAAGTGGGAGCACCTGCAGATATTACAATAATTGAACCCCAGCAAGAATGGGAAGTGAACCCTGAATCGTTTGCAAGTAAAGGCAAAAATACACCCTTTGCCGGCCGAAAGTTGACCGGAAAACCGGTAATGACACTGGTAAACGGGACTAGATTTTAGTTTCAATGATACATTAATTCAGCGGAGGTGTGTATTATGAAGGCAATATTAGCCTTGGAAGACGGAACATTTTTTGAAGGTAAGGCCTTCGGAGCAGAGGGTGAACGGTGGGGAGAAGCGGTTTTTAATACAGGTATGACCGGGTACCAAGAGGTTCTCACCGATCCTTCTTATTGCGGTCAGATTGTTGTAATGACCTACCCGCTCATAGGTAACTATGGTATTAACAGAATTGACTATGAGGCTGCAGCTTCCTTTGTACGTGGGTTTGTGGTTCGGGAGGAATGTGACCGCCCTAGTAACTGGCGTGCCAGCTACAGGATTGAAGATTTTTTAGCCAAAGAGGGAGTTGTAGGGATATCCGGGGTAGATACCCGTGCTCTTACCAGGCACCTCCGCAATTTCGGTACTATGCGTGCCGTGATCAGTACTGAAACCGGGAACATTGAGGAATTAATTGCAAAGGCACGCACCTGTCCTGATTTTAGCGAGCAGGAAATGGTGCCGGAAGTGGCCGCAAAGGAATCTTACACTATATCCGGAGATGGGCCTAGAGTGGTTTTGGTTGACTTCGGGTCCAAGCAAAACATTATTCGCAGGCTAAAGGGGCGGCGTTGTGAAATTGTTGTGGTATCGCCGTACATCAAAAAGGAAGAGATTATGAACCTTAATCCTCACGGGGTATTCTTATCCAACGGGCCCGGCGACCCGGCGAATGTGCCTTATGCCATAGATACAACTAAGGAGCTTGTGGGCAAAGTGCCCATGTTTGGTATATGTCTGGGACATCAGGTTATTGCTCTGGCCCTGGGCGCAAAAACTTATAAAATGAAGTTCGGACACCGCGGGGCAAACCACCCGGTAAAGGACTTAATTACCGGAAAGGTTTATATTACATCACACAATCACGGATTTTCCGTAGATGAAGAGAGCTTAAAGGGATTGGATGTTTCGGTTACACACCGTAATTTAAATGATGACACCGTAGAAGGGATCAGGCACAATAACTTACCCATAATGGCAATCCAATATCACCCCGAGGCCTCTCCCGGGCCTCAAGAATCGGATTACCTTTTCGATGATTTTATGGATTTAATGCAACAGAGGGAGGGCAAATAACTATGCCGCGCAGAAATGATATCAAAAAAGTGATGGTTATTGGCTCAGGCCCCATTATTATCGGCCAGGCTGCAGAATTTGATTATGCCGGCACCCAGGCCTGCCAGGCTCTTAAGGAAGAAGGGCTGGAAGTGGTGCTGATCAACAGTAACCCGGCTACCATTATGACTGATGCTAATATGGCAGACCGTATATACATTGAGCCCATTACGGAAGATTTTGTAATGAAAGTAATTAGAAAAGAAAAACCGGATGGGCTGCTGCCCTCACTGGGTGGCCAGGTGGGACTGAATATGGCTCTGCAGTTATCGGAAAAAGGGCTGCTGCAGGCCGAAGGGGTGGAGCTTTTAGGGACCCAGCTGGATGCTATTAAGCGCGCTGAAGACCGGGAAGAATTCAAGGACACCATGGCCAGAATTAATGAGCCGGTACCCGAAAGCACAATTGTAAGCAGCGTTGATGAAGCTGTGGAATTTGCCAAGAAAATAGGTTTCCCCCTGGTTGTGCGTCCTGCATATACACTGGGTGGTACCGGGGGCGGCATGGTTTCCAGTATGGAAGAGCTCATCAATATTGCAGGTTACGGTCTCAAAGCCAGCATCATTCACCAGGCCCTGATTGAAAAGAGTTTGGTAGGTTGGAAGGAACTGGAGTATGAGGTCATGCGGGACGGTGCTGATAATTGCATAACCATCTGTAGCATGGAAAACCTTGATCCCATGGGTGTTCATACCGGTGACAGCATTGTAACTGCCCCCGCCCAAACTCTCAGTGATAAGGAATACCAGATGCTGCGTACCGCATCCTTAAAGATTATTCGAGCACTGGGTGTGGAGGGTGGTTGTAATGTGCAGTTTGCCCTTGACCCCAATAGTTTTGATTATTATGTAATTGAAGTAAATCCAAGGGTCTCCAGATCTTCCGCACTGGCATCCAAGGCTACGGGGTATCCTATTGCCAAGGTAGCCAGTAAGATCGGCATCGGTTATACGCTGGACGAAATTAGAAATGCTGTAACAGGCAAAACCTACGCTTGCTTTGAACCCGCCATTGACTATGTGGTGTTAAAGTTCCCACGCTGGCCCTTTGATAAGTTCGCCCTTGGCGACCGCACCCTGGGCACACAAATGAAGGCCACCGGTGAAGTAATGTCCATTGACCGTACCTTTGAAGGTGCCGTAATGAAGGCCGTGCGCTCGCTCGAAATTGGCATTTCGGGATTGATTTTGCCGGGAGCCAAGGACTTGTCAGATGAGGATATAGAAAATAAGCTTCGATTTCCTGAAGATGAGCGCTTATTTATAATTGCAGAGGCGCTCAGGCGCGGTATGCTGCTGGAGCATATCCACAATATATCTAAAGTTGATGTGTTTTTCCTACAAAAAATTAAAAACATTGTTGATATGGAATCCGCTCTTAGCAGGGGCGGCATCAACACTTTAACTTCTGAATTTCTTATCAAGGCCAAGCGAATGGGCATGGCAGATGCTTATTTGGCCCAGGCTGCGGGGGTAACCGAAAAGGAAGTTCGTGAACTTCGCATTGGGCATAATATAAAACCCGTTTATAAGATGGTTGACACTTGTGCTGCTGAGTTTGAAGCCCAAACCCCTTATTACTATTCCTGCTACGATACTGAGGACGAGGTTGAGACCACAAATAATCGTAAGGTTGTGGTACTGGGCGGTGGACCTATTCGTATCGGTCAGGGTATTGAATTTGACTACTGCTGTGTACATTCAGTTTGGTCCCTCCAGGAAGAGGGTATGGAAGCCATTATCATTAACAATAACCCGGAAACAGTAAGTACCGACTTTGATACTTCCGACAGGCTTTACTTCGAGCCATTGGTTACCGAAGATGTATTGAGGATTTTGGAAAAGGAAAGACCGGAAGGGGTTATTGTTCAATTCGGTGGTCAAACAGCCATTAACCTGGCGGAAAAGTTGAGCAAAGAAGGCATCAAGGTGTTGGGTACTTCCATGGACGGAATTGACCGGGCTGAAGACCGCGAGCGCTTCGATGATATGCTTAATAAACTAAATATACCGCGCCCGCCCGGGAAGACCGCTATTTCTTACGAACAGGCCGAAATAATCGCCAAAAAGATTGGTTTTCCTGTACTGGTACGCCCTTCTTACGTGCTGGGCGGCAGAGCCATGGAAATAGTGTATAATATGGACGAACTGCGCAACTACATGAATAACGCTGTATTAGTAACGCCTGAACACCCGGTGTTGGTTGATAAATACTTCCTGGGTGTGGAGTTGGAAGTGGATGCCATTTGTGACGGGGAGACGGTAATGATTCCCGGCATTATGAAGCACGTGGAAAGAGCCGGGGTGCATTCAGGCGACAGTATAGCGGTTTACCCGCCTGACGGCCTGGATCAATCCACCCGTGATAAAATAGTGGATTATACTACCAGGTTGGCCAAAGAGTTGGACGTCAGAGGTATGATTAATATACAATACGTGTTATTTGACGGGGAACTTTATGTACTGGAAGTTAATCCTCGGGCCAGCCGTACCGTGCCTTACATGAGTAAGATTACCGGTATTCCCATGGTTAATTTAGCCACCAAGGCTATTTTGGGTCAAAATCTTAAAGCGATGGGTTACGAGAGTGGATTATATCCCGAGCCAAATATAGTGGGGGTTAAAGCACCGGTATTTAGCTTTGCCAAACTGCTGCAAGTGGATATTTCACTTGGGCCTGAAATGAAATCCACCGGAGAGGTGATGGGAGTTAATCACTCTTACAGGGCGGCCCTTTACAAGGCACTTGTAGCCTCAGGATGTGTATTCCCCTTCCGGGGTACAATTTTGGCCACCATTGCCGACAAGGATAAGGAAGAAGCATATCCCATTGTAAAGGGATTTGCCGATCTTGGTTATAATATTTGTGCCACCGGCGGAACGGCAGATTTTTTGGCCAATAAAGGACTGCAGGTGGAGAGAGTGAATAAGGTCCGCGAAGGTTCACCGCATATAGCAGACCTTTTACGGGACAACAAGATTCACTTAGTGATTAATACTCTTACTAAGGGCAAGGCTCCGGAAAGAGATGGTTTCCGAATTAGACGAGCCGTGGTGGAAATGGGGGTACCGGCCTTGACTTCCCTGGACACTGCCAAGGCCATTCTGGAAGTATTGGGAGAGTTCAAGGAAGGCAGCAAGCTGGACATTATCCCACTACAGGAGTATCTTTCTTAAAGTAAAATATAACCCCGGGCCCAAAGGCCCGGGGTTAATATCCTCTTTATCTTCGCACAGCCTGTAAGCTCGAAATAAATGCGACTAAGGTTCAGATGGGGTCACGCGTCCCCGGAGGGGGAAACCCCACCTGAACCAAGTCTTCTTTATCGCCGGGAGGTACAGTTATGAAATTGATGACCGCCGCAAAAGTAACAAACCGCAAGCACATCATGCCGGGATACAATCTTTTAAGAGTACATGCACCGGACATTGCCCACAGATCACAGCCGGGGCAATTTTTGCATGTACTTTGTTCAGATACCCTGGATCCGCTGCTTCGCCGTCCAATAAGTATTCACACGGCGGATAAGGACAAGGGTACGGTTAGCCTGTTATACCGGGTTGCCGGGCGGGGCACGGCCAGGCTGTATGATTATGACCAACTGGATGTAATGGGACCTTTGGGAAATGGGTTTACACTTCCCCCTGTCGCCTCTAAAGTATTGGTAGTTGCGGGGGGCATAGGAATTGCACCTCTTTATTTCCTGCTTCAGAAGCTCAGTGAGAGCGGGTCTATTGCGGATGTTTTTTTGGGTGCTTCTTCCGCCGGGCACCTTATACTGGTAGAGGATATTCATGAGCTCGGTCACCGTGTGCAGGTGGCTACAGATGATGGTTCAGCCGGTCATTATGGCCGGGTGACCGATATCTGCTCACCGGATTTTATTTCCGGCCTGGATATGGTATTTGCCTGCGGTCCCCGGCCTATGATGCGGGCGCTGGCCGAAATAATAAAAGAACATAATGTACCCGGACAGTTTTCCCTGGAGGAAAGAATGGGGTGCGGGGTGGGTGCATGCCTGGCCTGTGCTTGTAAAACCCGAACGGGACGCCCGGAGGAATTTACATACAGTCATGTTTGCGTGGATGGGCCGGTATTTTCCGCAAGTGAGGTGGTGTGGGAGTGAGGACAGATATTAACCTTGGTGTGAATTGTGCAGGTATAAAAATGAAAAACCCTGTCACTACAGCTTCCGGAACTTTTGGGTTCGGAGAGGAATATGCTCATTATCTTGACCTTTCCAGGTTAGGAGCCTTAGTAGTAAAGGGAACTACTCTGCATCCACGCGAGGGGAACCCCCCGCCGCGTATAGTTGAGACGCCGTGCGGCATTCTTAATGCCATTGGGCTGCAAAACCCCGGGGTTGATATTGTGGTTGATGAGATCTTGCCCCGTCTCCAACAGTTTAGTATTCCTGTAATTGTAAATATCTCCGGTGATACACCGGATGATTACGGTTTGGTGGCAAAGAAATTGGACCAATCATATGCCGCCGGCATTGAAGTAAATGTATCCTGCCCCAACGTAAAAAAAGGTGGCTTGCAGTTCGGAAGTGATCCCGTGGCTGCCGCGGAAGTAACGCGTGCGGTAAAGGGCAATACAGACTTGCCGGTAATTGTTAAGCTCTCACCAAATGTAACCGATATAGTCAGGGTTGCCCAAAGTGTAGCAGAAGCCGGTGCCGATGGGCTGGCCATGATTAATACTTTGCTGGGCATGAAAATTGACATACATACCATGCGGCCTGTTTTGGGTAACACTCTGGGCGGCTTAAGCGGCCCGGCTGTAAAACCTGTTGCTGTCCGCTTGGTGTGGCAGGTTTACAAAGAAACAAATTTACCCATCATCGGCATGGGGGGAGTAACTTCTGCTGAAGATGCGCTGGAGTTTATAATGGCCGGTGCCACTGCCGTAGCTGTTGGTACCGCAAACTTTATCAACCCCCGGGCTACAGTGGATATTATAGAAGGAATTGAACAATTTTTAGTGAAAAACGGGTATTCTGATGTGAACCAGCTTATTGGGAAGGCACACCAGTGAGATGGGAAAAAGGAGGTTTTTCGTTGAAACCTAATGAGCATCTGATTGTGGCTTTGGATGTGGACAGTAAAGAAAGGGCCCTGGAACTGGCTCGCGTGCTCACTCCGCAGGTTGATATGTTTAAAGTGGGTATGGAATTGTTCTACTCCTGTGGCCCTGATCTAATACACACCATTAGAGAGCTGGGCGCAAAAATATTTATCGATTTAAAACTCCATGATATTCCTAACACCGTGTCCAGGGCGGTGAAGGTTTTAACTAGGTATGGGGCAGAGATTATCAATGTGCATGCCGCAGGTGGAACAGAAATGATGCAAGCGGCGGCCCGGGCGGCAGGGGAAGAGGCTGTCCGCCTGGGTATAAGACGGCCCCGGGTTATTGCCGTTACCGTGCTGACAAGTTTGGGGCAAGAGGAGTTCAATAACCAGATTGGAATAACCGGCAGCATAGAGGAAAGAGTAAAGCTTTGGGCAAAGATGGCCCAGGATAGTGGACTGGACGGAGTTGTGGCTTCGGCCCGGGAGGCAGCAGCTATACGTCAAATGTGTGGTAAGCAATTTATTATTGTCACCCCGGGTATTCGTCCCGCCGGTTCAGCGGCGGGAGACCAGAAAAGAATAGTTACACCGGCAGACGCATTGAAAGCAGGGTCAACCTACCTTGTAGTGGGGCGCCCGGTAACCGCTGCGGAAGACCCGGCAGCAGCTGCACGACAGATTATTGACGAAATGAGCCTTAAATAAGACAAGCGGAGGCCATTATGCAAGACAGTTATTTGACTCTTGATCAACAAGCCGAAAGTGAGATAATTATCAAAAAGTCTCGTTTTATCACCAGTGCTGCTCCGGTTGGTAATGAGCTAGAAGCTGTTGATTTTATCAAAGCCATCGCCGGTAATCATAAAAAAGCCAACCATAACGTGTTTGCATACAGAATAAGCGATCAAATTCAAAAATACAGTGATGACGGAGAGCCCGGTGGGACGGCAGGAATGCCAGTTTTCGAAGTTATTTCACATAAAGGGCTCTTAAGAACAGTATTAGTGGTTTCCAGGTATTTTGGGGGAATTAAACTAGGTGCGGGTGGCTTGGTACGGGCTTATAAGGAAGCGGCGGTGAAGGGTATTACTGCCGCAGGAGTACTGCAAAAAGTATTATACCGTAATGTTCATTTGACTATGGACTACCAGTGGCTGGGCCCGGTCCAACGAGAGGTGGAAAAAGCCGGGGGACGGCATATAAATATTGATTATGCAGAGAAAGTAAAGATTAATTTTCTTTTGCGCCCGGACGCAATACATAAATTGTCAGAGCGATTAATTGACCTCACAGCGGCCCAAATACAAGTCAATGATGGGAAATCAATTTACCTGGGTGTGGATTTCCTCAATCATTGTTTCTGATTACATAATATGCACGAGATATCACGGGACGGGGTGACGCTATGATTAAAAATTCAAAAAGCGTATGATAATCTCAAATCCAAAATAAAACCTAATTTTGATTCCACTGCGAAAAGTCCAAATTTAAGCGATTGTGTCCATATATAGTTAAGAGCAAATCTTTGACGGTTATATATTGTAGTTGATTTATAGAAAATAGGGTTTCTGCAGCGAAATCAATTTTAACTAAAGTTATTGTGCGGTAACGTTGCTAAGGCTTACTATCAGGAATTATCTGATAGTGAGTTTTTTTATGTAAAAATTTCCGATTAGAACCTTAAGAAGAACCATTTAGAACCACCGCCGTCGTTAAAACCAGCCACAAGAACCGTCCGGGACCAGTGAAAAAGTCCAGATTCGTGTCATTCTGAATGAAACGAAGTGAAATGAAGAATCTTGAAAGCCGTATGAATAATCAGATTCTTCGCTGCACTCAGAATGACAATCTTGGCTCTTTGCCATATTTTTTGACTTTTTCACTGGTCTCGAACCGTCCCCGTGGTCCGTGGTCGGTTTTAAAAGAATTACCAAAATGTATCACTTAGGGCATGATTTTGGATATTGATGTCGAATAGGTACGTTATGGAAAATATCATCGAATTAAAGAATATACGGAAGATATACCGGATGGGTAGCGAAAAGGTGGTGGCCCTCGACAATGTAAACCTCACCATTGGGAAGGGGGAGTTCTGCTGTCTTTTAGGTACTTCAGGTTCAGGAAAGTCCACGCTTTTAAACCTGATGGCCGGTCTGGAAAAGCCCACGAAGGGTGAAATAAGAATTAAAAAGTATGCTCTGAGAAAAATGGACGAGAATCAGCTTACCCGGATACGGCAGAAATACATAGGCTTCGTGTTTCAGTCCTATAACCTCCTGGAAACCCTCACCGCCCTGGAGAATGTGAGTCTGCCCCTGGTTTTTAAAGGTATACCCGGGCATATCAGGGAAAAAAGGGCCCGAAAGTTGTTGAAGGCCGTGAAGCTTGGGGATCGTTTGCAGCACAAGCCGTCACAAATGAGCGGGGGCCAGCAGCAAAGGGTGAGTATCGCCCGGGCCTTCATCACTAATCCGGAGATCGTCTTTGCCGATGAGCCTACAGGAAATCTGGATTCCAGGACTACCTTGGAGGTTATGGATCTGATCACTTCTTTGGCCGGGGAACACAACCAGACCCTGATTATCGTAACCCATGACGGGGAAATTTCTGAATATGCAAACAGAATTGTTCATATTAAAGACGGAAATATCGCCCATATAAAGAAAAACGAAACGATGACGGAGAGAGGTTCGCTATTATGAGCAAGAGACTGCTTGTTACTTTTATGGTTTTGGTTATGACACTGTTCCTACCGTTCAGCGAGAACCAAAATAGTATCCAACTTAAATATTCGGTGGCCGATGCTGTTTACGGATCGGTGGGAAATAGCAATAGTAGCAGTAGCAGCAGTAGCAGCGGACCTATTCTGGTTGTTAAGGATGTTAGCTACAGCCCCGAGACTGTTGAAGCGGGAGACAAGGTAACCGTCAGCCTTACCCTCGCCAACATAGGCGACGAGAAGGCGGAAACCGTAAGGGTCTCCCCTGCGGGGCTTAGCAACGAGGAGTTCACCATTGCGGGTGATTCGGTTACCAAATATGTGGAAACTCTCGGGAAAAACCGGCAAACCACGCTAGAATTTCCCCTTCTTGCCTCAGAGAAGATGGACGGCGGGAACTATAATTTGGTTGTCAAGGCCACCTACAGGGATGAACAGCAAAGCAGCTATTCCGACGATTATAATCTGTTCATTAGCGTGAAGGGCAAAGGAAAAAGTGCCGATGTGGCCATCGAAAACATTGTAGTCACACCGGAGCGGATCCAGGATAACGAAAGCTTCTCCCTGGCCTTTATGGTAAAGAATAATGGGAAAACACGGGCGGAAAACATTAAAGTATCGCTCAAAGGCGACGAGGGCATCTTTTCCAAGTCACCCGATATAATAATGATCGACAGCCTGGATCCGGGCAAGTCCCATGCCGCGGACTTTAAACTTTTTGCCGGCGACGATCTGCAATCCAAGTATTACAACATCCATATCAGCGTGGAATACGAGGACTCGGCGCGGGGCAATGACAGGGTGACGGTGAACCAGTACGCGGGGGTGAACGTGAATGCTTCCAGGAGCAAGCTGATCCCCAAAATCATCATTAACAGCTACCGTTTTGATCCCATGGTAGTACGGGCCGGGGAACAGTTCAGACTGGAGATGTCCTTCCTCAATACCAGCAGTACCAGAACCGTAAGGAACATCAAGGTCTATCTGACCGGCATTGACTCGGACGAGGAAGGTAAGATTGTCTTTACCCCGGTGGGCAGCAGCAATACCTTTTTCATTGACTCCATCGAGCCCAAGGGAGTATCCGCGAAAAGCCTGGTCATGTACACCATCCCCGATGCGGAGCCCCAGACTTATACGGTAACCGCCAACTTTGAATACCAGGACGGGGATGGAGAGGAGTACGAAGCTACAGAGCTGATCGGCATCCCTGTCATTCAACAATCCCAACTCAGTGCCGGGGAAATCAGCCTGCCACCGGAGGCTTTTGTCGGACAACCCGTGCCCGTCAGCGTGGAGTTTTACAATACGGGTAAGACCAGGCTAAATAACGTAATGGTTCGGGTTGAAGGGAAATTCGAGGTGCAGGAAAAGCAGTTATATGTCGGCAATTTTGATTCCGGCTCTTACGACTACTTCGAGACCAACATTATCCCGACAGAGACCGGGCAACTGAACGGAGAGCTGGTCTTTACCTTTGATGATCCTTCCGGGGAGCCCCAGGAATACGTAAGGGAGTTTTCCGTTAACACCGTTGAATCGCCCCCTGTGGATCCCTCTGAGCAGGTGCCCCCCGATGGTATGGGCGAGAGACAAGGGGTCGTGGAAAAAGTGTTTAAGAATAATTCCTTCTGGATCGGAATGGGAACCGGACTTGCTGCCGCAATGGTAACAGGTATTGTGGCTTCAAAAAGGAAAAGAAAGAAGAGAATAGAGTTTGATGAAGATGAATAGTGTTGATCTGGTGGCAATGACCCTGAAAAACCTCCTGCGGCGGAAGGTAAGGACAATACTTACTGTGACGGGCGTGGTGATCGGCACCGCCTCCATTATCATTATGGTTTCTATTGGGGTAGGCATGAATGAGGGGTTCAAGGAAGAACTCAGCCGCATGGGCAGCTTGAATATTGTTAACGTGCGATCTTCTTCGGACGGCAGGTATATGGGATCCAACCAGGGACAAGGTACTGGAAGGAACCCAGGGGAGCAGCAGGAGCTGGATGATAAAGCGGTTGCTTTGTTTTCCGGGATCCTGGATGTGGAGGCTGTTATCCCTTTCATTGAAGTCCCCGGTAAGCTGGTTTCGAGGAGGTACCTTGCCCATGTACGGCTCCAGGGAATTGACCCCGGCCAAATGGACAAACTTAACCTTAGCGCCGGTGAGGGAAGGCTGCTGCAGGATGATGATAACCTCAATTTGCTGTTTGGCGCCGGAATCGAGAATTTTTTTCGCAACCCCAGGGCACGCAACTATGCACCGCCTGACATCGACTTGATGCAAGACAGACTCACATTATCCCTGGATATGTCCTACGGGGAATCCAATGAAAGCAGCGGCGGCGACAGTAAGTCCCCAAAAGCTTATACTGTTAAGGGCGTCGGGATTTTGGAGGATGATAAATTTGAAAACGATTATAACGTGTTCATACCCATTGAGCCGTTAAAAAAGATGGTTCGGGATCATAACCGGGGCAAAAAACAGAATGAGGTCATAAGGCTCGACGGGTATTCCAAAATCCTGGTAAAGGTAAAAAATATTAATGATGTCCAAAGTGTGCAGCAGCAAATAAAGGGTGAGGGATTTAATGCGGACAGTCTGACCGACATCCTGGAATCCATGCAAAGGACCGCGGCCGGTATCCAGAAGGTGCTTGGAGCTATCGGCGCCGTCTCCCTGTTGGTTGCCGCCATTGGGATTACCAACACCATGGTCATGTCCATTTATGAAAGGACAAGGGAGATCGGGGTAATAAAGGTGATCGGCGCCTCACTGGGGGATATCAGGAAACTGTTCCTCCTTGAATCCGGAATGATCGGCTTCTTCGGGGGAGTAATCGGCGTCGCTCTTAGCTACGGCGTCTCCTATCTCTTAAATACCACCGGATTCGTGTTGTTCGACACCGGGGGGATGCAGGGAGGATCCGGGAAGACTTCCATCATTCCACTATGGCTGGCGGCAAGCGCCCTGACTTTTACCAGCTTGATCGGATTGATTTCAGGCTATTATCCGGCCCGAAGGGCAATGAATCTCAGTGCACTGGAAGCCATTAAAAAGGAATAATTATGCTTAAATAATATGTCAATTCTTGATAAAGCTTTAGTCTTTTCATGACGGGTAAGGGAGAAAGGGGAAGGAATCAGTATGGCAAATTATTCTGCATGGCAATACGACGAAATGCAACAGATCGGTAAAGATTACGGAAATGTTGCTGAAGTAGAGGCATACGATTTACGGCACAATCAATTCAGAAATATTCAGAAGGAAAGTCAATTCATTCTTGATCGTCTGGCTGTACGGAAGAAACAGGTTATCCTTGATTTCGGGGCCGGAACCGGAACATTTGCAATTGAGGCTGCCAAACGATGCTCGAAGGTATATGCGGTTGATGTATCTCGTGTGATGCTCGATTACGCTAAAAAGAAGGCCGATTCCCACGGGGTCGACAATATCGTATTTGGTCATGGAGGCTTTCTGACGTACAATCATCTCGAAGATCCGGTAGATGTGATTGTGACGAGTTTGGCCCTACATCATCTGCCTGATTTCTGGAAATTTGCTGCCCTGAGTCGAATAAACACCATGTTGAAGAACCGGGGACGATTGTTTCTAATGGACGTGGTTTTTTCCGAGGAAAACTACGTAGAGAACATCACAAAATGGATAGCCGATATCGAACGAAGCGCCGGTCCGGAAACAGCAGAAGATATTCGAATGCATGTTCAAAAGGAGTACTCAACCTTTACGTGGATAATGGAAGCTCTTTTGGCAAGAACCGGTTTTCGTATTGATCAATCCAATTATGAAAACGGGGTAATTGCCCGGTATTTCTGCACAAAGATCAACAACTGTACATAAATCCACATGCACTGGCCCCTTTAAAAACCGTCCCCACTTAAACAAGGGATTCTCACGAAATAAAGTGTGAATCCCTTGTTTAGTCTTCCCTCTTTTTATAGCTTTGGTATGGATTTTTGCCCGGACATTAGCTGCCATATTTGTGCGTATATGAAGTTTTTATACTGATGGAAGTATGTCTTGCGGTAAGGCAGCTAAATTAGCTAATGTATCAAAGCATGATTTTCTGGATTTTTTCCAGATCATAATATTCCTCTATACTAGGCGGCACGTTATTGATAAAATGATTTACCCAACACTGAACCACTTCGCGCAGTGAGGGCAGGTAAAGTTTTCGGCTTGGTCACTGTCTACTATTTCTGTGATCACAACGTCTTCCGGTTTTACTTTTATGAGCCATTTAAAGTATCGTTCACAAAACTCACAATCCGGGCCGTGCGGGTAGTGGCATTGAGCGCATGGCATTAAAGTTACTTTCATATAAACACCTACATAGCTAATTTGCTTCCACTATAATATTTATTATCCCCAAATAATGTTCACTAATAACATATCCTTTAGAAATAATTTCCTTTGCATACTGCTGACGAATTTCCCTTTTGTGCATAGCAAACGTTAACCCTTAGAATACCATTCGTACTCCCGGTTTCCGGCAAAACCACCACCTAAAACCTCGTTTGTTGCGGTGATAGTCATAAAGGCTTCGGGATCAATTTCTCTTACCAGGTTTTTTAAGCGTGGGAGTTCAAAGCGATTGACCACACAATTGATCACCTTTTTTTCCGTTAGGGAATATGCTCCTTGGCCTGAAAGCAGGGTGGCACCCCGGCCGAATTCGTTAACAATACTCTGAGCCAACTCCTCCGGGCGGCCTGAAACAATCATGGCCGTCTTTTTGGTATTGAAGCCGTACTGTACAATGTCAATTATTTTTGATGATACCGCCATGCAAACGATGGTGTACATTGCCAGCTCAGCACTATTAACTATCAGTGAGCCGACAACAATCACAACATTGGAAAGAAGTAAAAATTCTCCCACGTTTAGATCCAGCTTTTTCTTAAAAATAACCGCGATGATGTCAGTGCCTCCGAAGGAACTGCCGGCTCTGAATATTAACCCATTTCCAATGCCGATAATAATACCGCCAAAAATGGAGGCCAGTAGTATATCCTGCGTATTAATCGTTATTCCTTCCAAAAGAGGAAGACTTAAAGACAGCCCTGCCGTGGCAATAAAACTAAAGATAATGAATCGTTTGTTTATTTCCTTGGCCCCTAAAAGGAAGATGGGAATATTGATAACAAAAAGTATTATGTACGTTTCAACTCCGGTAATGTACTGGCCAAGTATAGCTAAACCGGTTACCCCGCCGGCTAAAATTTTGTAGGGTATAATAAAAGAGTTTATGCCCACGGCAGTGATAATTACCCCAATGATTATCATTGCTAAATCTTTTAATTGCTGTTTCATTTTGTGCCACCTCACTTTTGGTTTTGAAAGAAGAGACAAACATGTACATATTCGTGTTTTTATTATGCTTTCCTGCAACTTTGGAATGTTAGCAGGAATTACATTTGTAGAGTAGAAAGCTTTATAAGCATTGAATAGGGAGTAGTGTTATCCTTAAAGGGATTAAACGCGGATAGGGTAGTGGTAGTCTGCTTACACTATCTCTTATCATTTACATTCCCGGCTTATGTGCTACTTTGTGAGAGAAAGGGTGTTATCTATGGGTAAATTGAAAACCTTAACCATGCTGTTGGCTGTTGTTATATTGGCTGTTGTTTTATTGACGGCGGGTTGTGCTGGAAAAGAAAAGGAAGGTGAGCCGGGGCAGGTAACATTAAGGGCCGGGCACGCGGTCAATGAAGGACATGCTTATCACCGCGGATTGGAAAAGTTTAAAAGCCTGGTGGAGGAAAAAACCGGTGGAACAGTGCAGGTTGAGATATATCCCAATGCTTCTCTTGGAGACGAAAGAGATATGGTGGAGGGCCTGCAATTGGGAACGGTTGATTTAGTTCTGTCTTCTACCGGCCCACTGGGAAATTTTGTTCCTGAGATGAACGTGGTAGATCTTCCTTTTTTGTTTAGGGATAAGCAACATGCGTACACCGTTTTGGACGGAGATATCGGTCAAAATCTTCTGGCCAAGTTTGAGTCAAAGGGTATAATTGGCCTTTCTTTTTGGGAGAATGGTTTTCGTCATGTAACCAATTCCAAGCGACCGTTAAATAAGCCGGAAGATATGGACGGGCTTAAACTGCGCACCATGAAGAACAGGGTTCACGTAGCTGCTTTTAGGGAATTGGGGGTAGATGCCACTCCCATGGCGTGGAGTGAAGTGTTTACTAGTCTGCAGCAGGGAACTATTGACGGGCAGGAAAATCCTGTGGCTATTATTTATTCACATCACCTCTACGAAGTACAAGACTATCTGGCACTGACCGGGCATGTGTATTCGCCGGCCGTGTTGATGGCAGCAAAAGACAAAATGGATTCTTTGACTACTGACCAGCGTGAAGCTGTAAGGGAAGCAGCGCTAAAGGCCGCTACTTATGAACGTTCTTTGATTACTGAAAGCGAAAACAACCAACTGGCCAAGTTGCAAGAGGAAGGAATGCAAATTACTAGGCCGGACCGCGCGGAATTTAAAAAAGCTACCAGTGGAGTTTATGATCAATTTGAAGAGGAGTTCGGCCCGGAACTCATTGAAAAGATAATTGAAACCAAATAGTTACCCGGGGGACACAAATGCAATTAATGTTAAAAGGGGTCCATTGGCTTAATAGATTTATATTCTGGCTGCTTGCTCTTTTTACGGCGGTCATGGTAGCGGTGGTGTTTAGCCAGGTCACTTTCCGTTTTGTACTGGAGAAGCCTTTGGTGTGGTCAGAGGAGGTAGCTCTTTACTGTCTGGTATGGATTACCTTTCTCGGTGGAGCTCTGGCAGCAAGGAACAGGGGCTTTATCGGAGTGGACGCTCTGGTTCGAAAAATTCCTGCCGTCGGCAGGTTGCGTATAGAGATTTTGGTCCAATTTTTATCAGCCCTTTTTTTCCTGGTATTAATCATTTATGGCACGCAAACGACTATTATTGTAGCTGGACAGAGAGCGGCCGCCACTGGTATTTCCATGGCTTGGGTATACGCCGCGGTTCCGGTGGGAGGATTATTGATGTTCATTAATTCCTTGGCCTGGCTGGCTGATTACACCAAAGAGGCGAAATCCATGGGGTGATTTTGCTTATATCTTTGCTTTTATTATTCGCACTGAGTGTACCCATAGCCGTGGCCTTGGGTTTGGTTTCGCTGCTGGGTTTAATCATGATAGGGGATGTGCCTTTGACTCTGGTGTCCCAGCGCATGGTTACTGCCGTTAATTCTTTTCCTTTACTGGCTGTACCTTTTTTTATTCTCGCCGGCAATCTCATGGAACGAGGTGGTCTTTCCCGCCGCCTGATAGAATTTGTGAGTGCATTGGTTGGGACTTTGAGCGGCGGACTGGCGCTGGCGGCGGTGCTTACTTGCATGTTTTTTGCTGCTATTTCAGGTTCAAGTGCCGCCACTGCTGCTGCAGTAGGGGCTGTTTTGATTCCTGCGATGCAGGAGAAGGGATATGCAAAAGAGTTTTCTTCGGCTGTGGTGGCTTCATCCGGTGAAATGGGAGTGATTATCCCACCGAGCATACCAATGATTCTTTATGGTGTATTAGCCTCTGTTTCTATCGGTGATATGTTTTTAGCAGGTATTTATCCCGGCATACTGGTTGCAGGGTCAGTAATGCTTGTAGCATATTATATTTCACGGCGCAGGGGATACAAGGGAAATGCAGAAATCTCTTTTGCTCATCTGCTGCGATCTTTCGGTGGAGCGTTATTGGCTCTTTTAATGCCCTTTATAATTTTAGGGGGCATATATGGTGGTGTTTTTACTCCCACCGAGGCGGCGGTAGTCGCCGTCGTATACGGCTTGGTAGTAGGCGGATTGGTATACAGGGAATTTGGCCTAAAAGATATGCCTGGTATTCTCGTTCAATCTGCCCGTACTACATCGGTGATCATGATTATCATTGCATCGGCTTCACTCTTGGGATGGATACTAACCAGGGAGCAGATGCCGCAGGCAATTGCCGGCGCTGTGCTGGGGCTATCTGAGAGCCCGCTGGTGTATCTATTGCTGGTTAATATATTGCTCTTAATAGTGGGGATGTTCTTTGAATCATCTGCTGCTCTGGTAATTTTAACGCCCATACTTCTTCCTATAGCTACTTCCTTAGGCATAGACCCGGTGCACTTTGGTGTGATTATGATTGTGAATCTTGCTGTGGGTATGGTAACACCTCCTTTAGGGGTAAATTTGTTCATCACCTGTAACATTGCGGGAATAGGTATTGAGACTATTACACGCTCTCTGCTTCCTTTTTTTGTTATCCTGATTCTTGATATATTAATTATCACCTATGTGCCTGCAATTTCATTGTCTTTACCTTAGCCGTTCCAAAGTAAACCTTGTCTTTTATTGGTGAATAAATTATAATTTAACTAACTAATCTACATAATTGCATAAATACAGTATGGGTGCCCTTTCGGGGGTTAATAGGGAATTGGGTGTGAAGCCCGAGCGGTCCCGCCACTGTAACCGGGGATAGTCTTTACGTAAACTACCACTGCCCGGCACTCAACTTCAATGGTTTACGGTTTTGTTGCAAAACGACTAGCCGGAAACGGAAGCTGAAACAACTATGATAAACAAGAGTTGAGTGCCGGGCGGGAAGGTGTAAAGGCAGTATGATCCGGGAGCCAGGAAACCTGCCCATGCCGTTTTAAACGCAGGACACCTTCGCGGAAAGGTGAGTGTAGACTAACTTTCAATAAGTAGTTAGTAGTTAGGTCATCACAATTGATAGCTCCTTATCCGTTTCGGGTAAGGAGTTTTTTACTGGGGAGGTTTTATGGTGCGGGTTCCCCGTGTTGTGCTTGCAGGTACCCACAGTGGTGCCGGGAAAACCACGCTTACACTGGGCTTATTGAGTGCGCTAAAGAAACGCGGTCTGATCGTTCAACCTTTTAAAGTAGGTCCGGATTATATTGACCCGGGTTTACACCGGGTAGCCTCAGGAGCGGATTCGCACAACTTAGATGCGTGGATGGGAACAAATGATGTTGTACAGGAAGTGTTCTATCGCCATTCAGAGCGTGGCCATATTTCTATAATTGAAGGAGTTATGGGTCTTTTTGACGGTATGCGTGACGGTGATTGCGGCAGTACGGCCCATATAGCCCGTCTCCTGCATGCGCCTGTAATTCTGGTGGTTAATGCCAGGGGTATGGCCAGGAGCTGCGGAGCATTGGTAAAGGGTTACCGTGACTTTGATCCAAGGGTTAATGTAGCAGGGGTCATTTTTAATAATGTGGGGGGCCCCAGGCATGTAGAGTCCATTAAAAAAATTGTAGAGGAAGAAGTAGGAGTCCCTGTACTGGGTACGGTCAGGAGGTATCCTAATATAAACATGCCCGAGCGACATCTGGGGTTACTGCCTGCCGCCGAGCATGGGGGACTTGAAGGGCTACTAGAAGAGTTGACTACTGCTGTAGCGGAGGACGTAGACCTGAACCGCTTGTTGGCGGTGGCGCGGGATGCCCCGCCCGTGGAAGAAAAACGGACAGTGGAAAGGCCTAAAGAAAACTTTCGAGTTAGGGTAGCTGTAGGCAGGGATGAGGCTTTTAACTTTTATTACCAGGACAGCTTGGACTACCTGAAAGAATTAGGTGCAGAGTTGGTTTATTTTAGTCCACAATATGATTCTTGTGTTCCCAGTGGTGTAGACGGGGTTTATTTAGGTGGCGGTTTTCCCGAAATGTTCTTACCCCGGCTGGCACGGAATTTGGGTATGAGGGACAGTTTGCGCCAAACAGCGGCCAGTGGGATACCCATATATGCGGAATGTGGGGGGTTAATGTACCTGGCAGAAAAGATTGTCGACTTCGACGGCCACGTGTTTGACGGAGTCGGTCTGGTACCTGGAAGTATTCAAATGCAACCGAAATTGGAGGCTTTGGGTTACGTAACTGCTAAGTCTGTTACCGAGAGCATTCTGGCACAGCCCGGGGAAGAACTACGGGGGCACGAGTTTCACTACTCTAAAATGACGGGTCGTCCTGACTTGTGCACAGCTTACAAGCTCTACGGCGGAAGAGGCCATGATGGAAGGACAGAGGGCTATGCCAGGGAAAATTTACTGGCGTCCTATGTGCACCTGCATTTGCGTTCTAATCCCATGGCAGCACGGAGGTTCTTACGTGCTTGTGCCGGTAGGAGAGATGAAGATTGAGTAAAGAAAAAGTGAGTGCCAGTGAGAATGCAGGCCCGCAGAAGCTGCGTTCCGGATATACTACGGGAAGTTGTGCTGCTGCGGCAGCGAAAGCTGCGGCACTGGTTTTGGTGCAAGGCATTGCAAGCAAGGAAGTTACCATCACACTTCCTGATGATCAAGAATTGACACTACCGGTGATAAAAGTAACCTGTAACGGCAGTGAAGCTGCGGCATTTGTAGTTAAAGATGCCGGTGATGACCCTGATGTTACAGACGGGTTGACAATTATAGCAAAGGTAAGTCTGCAGCCAGGTGGAATTGTTCTGCAAGGGGGCCGGGGTATTGGCAAAGTGACCAAGCCCGGGCTGTCGGTCGCGGTGGGAAAGCCTGCAATAAACCCTGTACCAAGTACAATGATTAAACAAGAAATGGATAAGGTGATACAGGGGAAAAGCGGGGCCCTTGTAACCATTGACGCACCGGGAGGAGAGGATTTGGCCGCCAAAACGCTAAACCCTCGTCTGGGCATCATGGGGGGAATATCTATACTGGGTACCTCCGGCATTGTAAGGCCTATGTCAGAGGATGCTTACCAACGCTCTCTGGTGCCGCAAATAGACCAGGCGCTGGCCTTAGGGTACCGGCACCTGGTACTAACACCCGGCCGCATGGGTGCTGATAAGGCTGAGGAACTGGGGTTTCCGGCGGATGCCATAGTACAAACCAGTAATTTCATAGGGACCATGCTGGAGGAAAGTGCAAGGAAAGGCCTGGATGGAATAATTTTATTAGGACATATCGGTAAGCTTCTAAAGGTTGCCGCGGGTATTTTTCATACTCACAGCCGCCTTGCTGATGCCCGGCGGGAGACTTTGGCGGCTCATGCGGCCTTGCTGGGCGCCAGCCGCGAGCTGGTTAAAGAAATAATGGGATTAAATACAGCAGAGGAATCGGTTGTGCTGTTACAAAGGGAAGGGTTAGAAGAAGTGTACACTTCTGTTGCTTCTATGGCCAGTCGCCGGGCAGAGGAGTTTTGCGGCCGTAAACTTGAGGTTGGAACAATATTGTATTCTTTTTCCAGTGGTATTTTAGGCAGTGACCGGCCGGCTGAGGAAATAGGGGAGGTACTTGGATGGAAGGCAAAATAACTGTAGTTGGAACCGGCCCGGGCCATCCTGATTTTCTTACACCGGCGGGGGCGGCTGCAATTGCCGATGCGACGGTTGTGTTGGGAGGCAGGCGCCTGCTAGAATCCTTTGCACATGCTCATCAACAGCAATTTGTGGTCGATAAGGACTTAAAAGGGGCAGTAGAATTTATAGAACAAAATTATCGTCAACATAGACTAACAGTTCTGGTTTCAGGTGATACAGGAATTTATAGCCTGGCTTCTTATTTGGCGCGCTGGTTCTCACCCGAAACTTTAAACTTTATACCGGGCGTGAGTTCTGTTCAATTAATGTTTGCCCGGCTAAAAAAGCCCTGGCAAAAGGCTTCAATTATAAGCCTGCACGGGAGGCCACCACAGGGACTTGCCCAATTGATTAAGGGCGGAAATATGGTAGCCGTATTGACTGACAACCGGTATACTCCCTGTGAAATAGCCTCATATCTTGTGCAAAAAGGCTGCCCGGATTGTCATGTGGCTGTAGGCACCAATTTATCCTATGATAATGAAAAAGTTATAACCAGTAGTTTACGGACACTGGCTTCGGCAGGCAATGACCCAACTCCGGCGGTGGTGGTGATAGATAATGAATAATAGATGGCCTTTCACCTCTCCCGGTATTCCGGACGAGTACTTTCAAAGACTTGCAGGGGTACCAATGACTAAGCAGGAAGTACGGGCTGTCTCTATCTCCCTGTTACGTATTTTTTCCGGGGCTATTATGTATGACCTCGGGGCGGGAACGGGATCGGTGGGTGTAGAATGTGCCTTGCTGGGCTGCGGCAAAGTTTTCGCGGTAGAAAGAAAACCTGAAGCGGTGGCATTAGTTAAGCAAAACATAGAGTATTTTCAACTTGATAATATAGAGCCGGTTACCGGGAAGGCTCCTGAGGCATTGGACGGTTTACCCGCTGCCGACCGTATTTTCCTCGGGGGAAGCGGCGGTTGTCTGGCCGATATTTTACAAGCTACAAACATCAAATTAAAGGACGGTGGGAGGCTGGTAGTAACCAGCGTAACAGTTGACACTGGTCCCCAAGTAATTAAGTTTTTAGAGAATAATAACTTTACTGATATTAACATTACCGGTCTGAGTGTCTCCAGAGCCGTTTCCCGGGGTAGTGTTCACTTGTGGAATGCTCTTAACCCGGTACAAATAATATCAGGTCAAAAAGGGGAGATCTGACTTTGAGCTTAGGAGTTTTTTGGGGCATCGGTGTGGGACCTGGAGATCCTGAATTATTAACTATCAAGGCCCGGCGTGTACTGGAACAAGTTGATGTCCTTTGCATACCAAAATCCAGGCAGGAGAGGGAAAGTTTGGCTCTCTCCATTGTCTCCGGTGCATTAAAAAGGGAATGGAAAGTAATAGAGCTTTTACTGCCCATGACTCGTGACCAGGAAGAATTAGAAAGACACCAGGTAAATGCTGCGCAAAAAATAAACAGTGAACTGGCTTCCGGAAAGGACGTAGCTTTTATTACTTTAGGAGACCCTACCCTTTACAGTACTTTTACTTACTTAATGAAATTTGTGCGCGAAATTGATCCGGATGTTAAGGTGGAAATAATTCCGGGTGTCAGTGCCATCAACGGAGTTTCCGCGTGGATGCAGATTCCTTTGGCCGAAGGGGATGAAAAGCTGGCTGTGGTACCGGGCATACAACCTAAGGAAGAGTTGGATAAAGTACTTAAGAACTTTGAAAATGTGATCATTTTAAAGGCAGGGAAGCAGTTGGAAAAAGTGCTCAGTGTACTTGATGAAAATAATTTGAGCGATAAGGCTGCCTTTGCCTGTCGTTACGGCTTTGAGGACGGCTTTTATACCACTGACATTAATGCCTTAAGGGGAACCAAGCAGGATTATCTCTCGGCTATGTTGGTAAAACGAAACGGTTGGGACGGTGAGCATAAGTGATATATTTTGTCGGTGCCGGTGCCGGTGATCCGGAACTTATCACCCTGAAGGGGTGTAGATTGTTACAGCAAGCCCATTTGGTGATTTACGCCGGGTCGCTTGTAAATCCCAAGCTGCTGGATCATTGTTCGGAGGGCGCCAGGATTGAAAACAGTGCGCACATGGATTTGGACACTATGGTTAAGCTTATGGTTGAGGCCGATAATAAAGGGGAAACAGTCGTACGTTTACATACGGGGGACCCCAGTTTATATGGGGCTACCGGGGAACAGATGGAAAGGCTTCAACAAGCAGGGGTTAATTTCGAAGTTGTCCCCGGGGTAAGTTCTTTTTTGGCTGCCGGAGCAGCACTTAAACGTGAGTTTACTGTGCCGGACGGAACCCAGACAGTCATTCTTACTAGAATGGCCGGTCGTACTCCCGTTCCGGATACCGAAAAATTAAGGGATTTGGCCCGTCATAAGTCCACCATGGCTATATTTCTCTCCGCTGCCATTATCGATTCGGTGGTAAAAGAACTAACGTACGGTTATCCCCCGGAAACCCCGGTAGCGGTGGTGGAGAAAGTTTCCTGGCCTGAAGAAAGAATATTGTACGGTAAACTACAGGATCTGGAAGCCATGGTTAGGGATGCCGGGATTACTAAAACAGCCCTAATATTTGTGGGCGAATTTTTGACCAGGGACGGGCTATCCAAGCTTTATGACAAGGGGTTTAGTCATGAGTATCGACAGGCAGGAGAGTAACACGGCGGTCTTGGCCCTTACTGCCGGGGGAGTTGTCCAGGCCAGAAAAGTAGCAGCAAGAATGGATGTAGGCTTGTTTCTGCCGGAACGGTTTAGGCCGGAAAAAAATGCGGTGGAAGGGTTCACTGATAATATCCATTATTTTTCTCAGTTTAAAGAAACCGTTACGAGTTTATTCAATAACTATAAAGCCCTTGTCTTTATCATGGCCACCGGAATCGTGGTGCGCACCATTGCTCCTTTAATGGAGTCTAAGTATACTGACCCTGCGGTGGTAGTTATGGATGAAGCCGGCCAATTTACCATCAGCTTGATTTCAGGCCATGTGGGAGGAGCTAATTTGTTAGCCAGACGGTTGGCTGACTTAACAGGTGCCACCCCTGTTATAACCACGGCAACGGATGTGGAGGGAACGCCCGCGGTGGACATATTGGCCAGTCAATTAAACTGTGTGCCTTTTCCTCGGCCCATGGTTAAGCAATTTAACCGCGCCCTGGCAGAGGGCGAGCCTGTAAGGCTGAGCAGCCGGTGGACGCTGCCGGAGGAGATAATTCAGCAGTTTAACATGGCCAGTTTAAAAGATGATGACCTGCAGGTTATCGTGGATAGGGCTCCAGGAAAGGAAGAAGGACCACTGTATTTATTGCCTCGTAATTTGGTCATAGGTATAGGGTGCCGCCGGGGAGTGCCCGGCGATCTAATAGTAGATGCGGTGGAAAAGGTGCTGGCTGGTATTCCCGCAGGCAATCAGAGAGTAAAATCTCTGGCCACCGTGGATATCAAAAAGGACGAAGAGGGAATAAAGGATGCTGCCAAACTTTACGGTGTACCCGTGGAAATAATCTCTCGGACTGCCATAGAAAAGTTGACAGGAACCTTCGAGGAATCGGAATTTGTAAAAAAAACGGTAGGAGTTGGTGGAGTATGCGAACCTGCTGCAATGCTGGCGTGCAACCAGGGCAGGGTTGTCGTTCCCAAAAGGAAAATGAAGGCAGTAACAGTGGCCGTGGCGGAGGAAGAATTGTGGTGGTGGGACTGGGGCCAGGAGACAGAGAATGTATGACCCCGCAAGCCGTTCAGGCCATCAGTGATTGTGATGTGTTAATAGGGTACAAGACCTATGTGGATTTAATTACGGATTTAACACAAGGCAGCGAAGTTATTGTATCAGGTATGAAGCGGGAAGTGGACAGAGCCAGGCAGGCCTTAGAGTTAGCACGAGAGGGAAAAGTGGTTAGCATGGTTTCCAGCGGTGATCCGGGAGTTTATGGGATGGCAGGTATCGTGCTGGAAGTTGCCGGTGGAGAAGTGCCGGTTGAGGTCATTCCCGGGGTTACAGCCGCTACGGCTGCAGCGGCAACACTAGGAGCACCATTGGTAAATGATTTTGCCGTAATCAGTCTTAGTGACTTGCTTACGCCATGGAAAAAAATGGTGGAAAGGATAGAGGCAGCTGCTTTGGGAGACTTTGTTATTGTTCTTTATAATCCCAAAAGTAAAGGGCGCCCCCATAATATAAATACTGCCCGGGAAGTTATACTGTGGCATCGCACCCCGGAAACGCCGGTGGGAATTGTGCGTAAGGCAAAACGGGGGGAGGAAGAGAGAATTGTAACTAATCTTAAGGACATGCTGGACCATGAGATTGATATGCTTACAACTGTTGTGATTGGTAATTCAGAAACCATGGTGGAAAACGGATACCTGGTGACCCCGCGGGGATATAGGCTGTGATATTGGTACTGGCAGGCACTTCGGAAGGGCGCATGACCGCTGCAAGGCTTGGTGCGGCGGGAATCCCGGCCGTGGCTACGGCAGTGACAGAATACGGTGCAGATTTGCTGCGGGATGCCGGGGTTGAAGATGTGCTGGTAGGACCTCTTGAGCGTGAGCGGTTATCCTCTTTACTGACAGGTAACAATATTCGTGCACTGGTGGATGCCACCCATCCCTATGCAGTTAATATAACCGAAATGGCCCTGGAGCTATGTAAAGAAAAAGGGGTGCATTACATAAGGCTGGAGCGTCCTGCCTCCCAAATACCTGATCATCCGCTGGTAACAAAGGCTTATGGTCTTGATGATGCTGTTGATAAAGCTTTATCTGTTGGCGGAGTTCTTTTTAGCACCATAGGAAGCAGAAACCTGCTTCGCATTGTCAATAAAGCTCAAAAAAGGGAAACAAAATTAATAGCAAGGGTTCTGCCTGACCCCAAAGTTATTACCGAGTGCAGCAGAATGGGACTGAGACCTAATCAAATCATTGCTGCCCAAGGTCCCTTTAGCAAGCGTTTAAACATGGAATTTTTCCGTTTTTATGGCGCCGGCGCAGTTATAACGAAAGAAAGTGGAGACAGCGGCGGGGTAGATACGAAGGTTGCTGCCGCGCTGGAGTTGGGCATACATGTTGTTGTATGGATGCGTCCCCGTTTTGATTATCCATTGCTTGTAAGCAGTCCGGAAGAAGCAGTGGAAAAAGTAGTGCAGAAGTTTTTAAATTACTAATATTTATGGTAGAGGAGGATAAAAGCATGAAGGAAGCAATTCTCCTGCTTGGTCACGGTAGTCGAAGAGAAGAGGCCAACCAGGTTATACTAGATATATGTGAATTGGTTAAAGAAAAATACGGTGATGGTCTCTATGAGGTGGGGTACCTTTCCTTCGGTGAGCCCAACTTGGCCGAGGCAGTGGAAAACCTTATTGCGGCCGGTGCCCAAAAAATAATTGTTGTGCCCATATTCCTGGTGACCGGTAATCATATCAAACGAGACATTCCCAGCAGACTGCTGTTACAAAAAACTACTCATCCGGAGGTTCAATTTGTGCTGGCAGGACACATTGGTGCAGACCCAAGGATGGCAGACATCATAATGGACAGGGCTAAAAATGCCTCTGAACTAATTTAGGGGGATTTTCATGTATAACATAAATTGGGATCCCGCTTCAATAATAGAAGAAAGTATGCGTATAATTGAGGGGTATCTGGGGGATTATAACTTTCCCACTGAAGAAAAGGCAGTAATCAAGCGGGTTGTTCATACATCAGGTGACCCCGGTCTGATAAACCTTATTAAGTTTTCTCCTCAAGCCATAAATAACGGTAAGGAAGCACTGAAGAGAGGCAAGGACGTTTTTACCGATGTTAATATGGTTCGCTCAGGTGTTAGTGCCCGGCTGCTTAATAAATTGGGAGGCCAGGTTCATTGTCATATTGCATCTCCACAGGTAGCCCAAATGGCTAAGGATTTGGGAATTACCCGGGCCGCCGCGGCTATACGTACTAACGCAGAACATATTGACGGGCAAATAGTTGCCATAGGAAATGCTCCCACTGCCCTTTTTGAAATATTGTCTCTGGCTGAACAGGGAATATGCCGGCCGGCCTTGGTGATTGGGGTACCCGTTGGTTTTGTCGGTGCTGCTGAATCAAAAGAAGCCGTTATTGATTCGGATTTAGATTATATAGCTCTGCGCGGTACAAGGGGAGGTAGTCCTATTGCTGCCGCAATTACAAACGCCTTGATTCATTTATCAGTATAGTCATAATCCAGTAAACTCCCACTTGTAGAGTAGGAGCCTTAAGAAGCAGATAAATAGTTCACTTTTTGTCTTTTCTCAGTGTCGAAGCCGGCGCTAAAATTTCCTACGGACTGACATTATCTATCGTTGAGGTATATACGTACCGGCGGTATGATGATATAGAGAAATGCTGAGGGAGGGCAACTAGTTGTACTATTTAGCATCAATGAACAGTGACGGGATTGAACAGCCATGTGACTTCGGCTTTGATATGTTAGAAAGAATAATATTAGACGAATGCTTTAAATCTCTGAAAGAGATTCCTGCTAGTCTAATCAAAGGCAAAAAGTTTTGTTTTTATGAACACAAACCTGTTTTCGACCGGCGGCAGATTTTTGGTTTGCATGCTGAAGATGTTTGCACCCGTTTCAATATTTATATTGGGTATGATACTTGTGTGGCAACAGTGGTGGACGGGCCCAGTCTGTATTCAACTTTGCTAAAATTGAGGCTGAAGATCTATAATCTGCCGGAATGGCACTGCAAAAACTACCCGGAAATGCATGGCTTGTTTGACAACTGGCTGGTTTATGATCCTTACACTATGCGTAGAATGTTATCTGAGAAAAAATACGGGCATTGGAACCATAATAATGATCGAAAAATAGCAATTAAGGTGCTGGATAAGTTTATTGGTTTTTTGGAGCATTCAACCATACCGGATGCTCTTATCATATATAATGAAATTTTTTGTTCCCGGTGGGATGCCACGGGTGAACTGTTTTTTGACACTAGGGGCCTGGTAACGGATTATCGTTACTTTGGTGAGGGAAAGGCTTTCAGTTATATATATGATTCCAAGGTACAAATATGGCAGAGGGTATAAAAAAAGCGCGCATATATATGGCAAGGTATACTAAAGTAAACAAAAAAGGTACACTCCATTAATGGAATGTACCTTTTTTGTTTATGTCGTTATCCAGCGTCCAACGGTGGCTACAGCTGAATCATCGTCAAAATATTGGCGGAAAATTCTGTAATACATCAGTTCTTCCTTATTTCTAAGCGGCGGGTTAATTGCATTTTTTTCCCGATCAAATTCACTGTCAGTAATCTGTTCTTGCGCAATTTCATCCATTACGTCCACGGTGCCGCTTCCCTGGGAAAACTCTTGTTTAATGCGCCAAAGAACATCATCCGGAATCCATCCTTCAAAGGCCTTCCTAAGAACCCACTTTTCTATTTTTTCAGATCCGTATATTTTCCATTTGGGCGGTAATGTTGTGGCGTACTGCAGCAGGTTCATCCCCAGGAAGGGCATGCGGCATTCTTTGGAATGAGCCATGGACATACGGTCAACACGCTGTAGACCAACGTTATGAAGCCCGTCAAAGAAACCAATCAGTTCTTGATGGAGCCTCTCTTCCCCTTCCAAATCCTTCAGATACATATAACCGCCAAACAATTCATCTCCGCCTTCCCCGGAGAAAACCACCCGGGCGTTATCTCCTACAAGTTTATACGCGAAGTAATTGGCCACGGAACTGCGAATCAACGAAGGGTCAAAAGACTCCATGTAATAAATTACTTCAGGCAGTATTTCTTGGATGTCTTTCTTGTCATATGTGTACTGGGTATGCTGTGATCCGATAAAGTCTGCTACTTTGCGCGCCGCTTCCAGATCCTTGGCGCCTTCCATACCTACACAAAAGGTTTTAAGATTGTCTACATGACGCGCGGTAATGGCGGCAATGATACTACTGTCTATGCCTCCGCTTAACAGGGATGCCGGGACCGTCTGTCTAGGAATCTGCCTAAGCACACTTTCTTCCATGAGATTTCGTATTTTGCCGAGAGCTTCATCCAGCTCATGCTCTTTCCACTTTATATTTTCGAAATCAATGTAACGCTTAAACCCGGACTCCGGAGTAAAGTAATGGCCTGGCGGGAAAAATTTAATATCATCGGCATAACCCACAAGGGCCTTTACCTCTGAGGCAAAATACATGGTACCGTTTTTATAGCCGTAATATAATGGCTTGACGCCAAGGGGATCTCTGGCGGCAAAGGGTTTCCCACCCTCTACTGCAAGAACCATTGCAAACATCCCGTCCAGCTCTTGGAGAAAATCAGGACCCTGTTCTTGATACAGCCTTAACGCTATTTCTCCGTCTGTCTCAAAATTATTGTTTTCATCCGTAAATTGTTTTCGGTTAAAAATTCTTCCATCCAGGGCGGCGTAATTCTGTTTCTGATCGCCACCGGCGCAGCAGTTATTTTTCTCAGGGTTAAGTGAGAGAAAAGTTTCTCCTATTACCAGTTTTCCAGATTTGAATCCAATGGTTCCATCAGGTCCTCTGTGCTTTACCTTATCCAGCATTGCCTGCACATCGGCATCATTCGATAAACCGTAAGTGGCAATAATTCCAGCCAAAAGCATTCCCTCCCGTGTCTTTTGGGGGAAGGACACTCCATCGTGTGAGTGACACATCGTTGTGCCACTATAAGTTGCTTCCCCGTTACCTAATTATTCCTTTAAAAAGTTGGTTTGTCAAGACCTGTATCCGGTTTTACCATTCTGCATAGAATAGGGGATGCTAAAAGCACCCCCCGTTACTGTTACTATCCCTGAATCATCATTTGTTCGGCCTTCTGAATGGCCAGGCGAACCAAGTTACCGCAATTTCTGGATGATACTGCGCCGAAACCTTCGGTGCGGGCAATATCTCCTACCCCCAGTTCATCTGCCAACTCATACTTTAACTCATCGGACATTATTCCTCGTCCATTGGCCATTAGCCAACCTCCTTTTGAATACAGGGGTGTAACAGCGCATTATTATTATGTGTTCAGGTGGAATCCTTATTCGGGTTACAAATTACTAGGGTCGTTATATTTAATTATGCAACCAGTCAGGAGGTTCAGCCTCCAAATGTTGGATTATTCCAGTAACCATGTTGATAGCACTCTCAATATCGGAAAGTGCAGCCACCTGGCCGGGGGAATGAATGTACCGCAGTGGGACTCCCAGGGTGCAAACAGCCGCCCCGGAAAGCTGTATCATCGAGGTGTCGGTAAATGACCTGGAAATACTTTCTTGGACCTTGATATTGTTTTTTTCAGCCACATCACGGGCAAATTTTTTCACCTTTGGTCGCATAATGGCCATATCGTCCAACAGGCGAAGAGTGACTCCGCGCCCCAGGCGAATAAGTTGCTCGGACTCCGAGAGACCCGGTATATCACTGGCTACCATACTGTCCAGTACCACTGCAAAGTGAGGCTTTATACTTTGCGCCGCCACGAAAGCGCCCCTGGCTCCGTGCACCTGGGCGGGAGGATTCCCCGGGTGCATACCGTGTTCTTCAGTGCTTGAAAAGACGGCAAATATATTTGCCCGGTGTACGGTTTGGGCCAGCAACTTCAGTACAGTCACGAGTATAGTGCATCCAATTCTATTATCCATGCACCGCCCTACCACCCGCTCTTCGTTTAGTTGCTTAAACCCGTATTGTACTGTCACTGGGTCCCCTGTTTTAACGCCCATGGCCATGGCTTGATGTCTTCGTTCAGCCCCTATATCGGCAAATAAGGGCGGAATGCCGGATACAGGAAGATGGGCGGAGTGAATTCCGATGGTACCTGAAACAGGTCCCCTGTCTGTATGTACCGTAACCCAGTGGCCGGGGCCTATATTCTCCGGTATACCTCCTAAAGGGTAAAGATACAAAAATCCCCAGGGACCGATCGATCTGACCACAAAGCCAATTTCATCCATGTGGGCACACAGCATTATTTTTAATCCACCCTCAATCCCTTTACGGGATGCAATAAGGTTGCCCGATTGGTCTTGCTGCATAGATGATGCATACGGTGTTACTAAGCTTTTTAAGTAGTCTTGTAAATTATCTTCAAATCCAGTAACAGCGGCAATTTCAGTTAGTGCTTCCAATGTTTTAACTATATCGTCTCTATCCGGAGCAAAATTTGACATGAGGTTTTCCTCCTAAGGGATCCTTTAAAATATATAGTACCCAGGATTGCACCTTAGAATGAAAAAATTTGTACATTAATCCTCTTGCTCCAGGGATGAAATAAGCTTTGCATCGGGAGTAACCACAGCTGTGCGTTGTTGTTCGTAAATAACATAACCAGGCTTGGCACCGCGGGGCTTTTTCACGTTTTTTCTTGGGGTGTAATCCACAGGGACATTTTGGGAATCACGTGCTTGGCTGTAGAAAGCAGCGATTACCGCCGCCTGGTGTATCGTATGGTCAGGCACTTTCATACCTTGTGTTTTTATGATTACATGAGATCCAGGGATATCTTTAGTATGAAGCCATATGTCATTATCTTTGGCCAGCTTCATGGTTAACCTGTCATTTTGCTTATTATTACGACCGACAAGAATTAAAAAACCGTCACTAGACTTAAACGGCAGTGGAGGGGAAGCTGTTTTTTTCTTTTCTTTTTTAGTAGGTACTTTATGGTTTTTGTCCCCAATGTATCCTTGTTCGATTAGCTCCTGCCTAATTTCGCTTAGATCAACCAGTGAAGTTGCCTGCTTTACATTAAGTAAGACTCCCTGCAGATAATCAAGTTCAGCTTTGCTTTTTCGTGCTTGTTCCAAGGCGGCCTTGCGGGTCTTTTTGGCCTTTACATATTTTTTAAAGTAGGACTGTGCATTGGCGGCCGGAGACAGTCTGGCATCCAGTGGAATTACAACTGATTTGCCTTCCGGATCATAGAAGTTATTCACCTCTATTTCTGTGTTACCTTTGTCCAGGCGATAAATACTTGCGGTTAAAAGCTCTCCAAATACACGGTAATTTTCAGCCTTTTGTGCCGTGTCCGCACTTTCTGTTTGCAAGGACATTTTCTTTTTCAGTCGCTTTACTTCTTTATTTAATTTTGTTTTTAAGGATTGGATTTCACCTTTAAAACGATCTATTAATTTAACAGCGGCAAAAAAATTATCCGCAATCTCGCTGGGGCTGCCATGATGCCTGGTATATCCTTCTAATATTGTAAGGTCAAATGCAGCAAACTCCACAGGATTTTTATTGCTATCTTCAATTATTGTTGATTGAAATTGCCCATTGGAGGCAGGAACAGACAAAGATTGTAATGCCTGCCACAATACACGCATTTCATGTTCACCGCAGTAATTGACAGTTAACTCTTCCGAGAGCTGTGCCCTGAAGACAATTTCCCTGGCCATGACAGTGCTAAGGCCTTCAAACCCATTTTGAAGAACTTTAACAACCCTGTTTTCCAAGGGTGCGGCAAAAATAACGTTGCGGAAGGTGTCTTCATCCACTTGCAGGGGATTAAGCTTATTTTGAGCGGGAGCTGGAATGTATGGCCTGCCGGGTAATACCTCACGGTGCCTGCTTACCTCGTGGGAATATCGCCTTATACCGTCAGTAATGATGTTAACTGTAGGATCTACCAATAAAATGTTACTGTGTTTGCCCATAATTTCACAAATCAAAAGCTTTTCAGAAGGCCGACCTAATTCATCTCTGGCTGCTACATGTATTTTTAAAACCCTCTCTAGCCCTGGCTGTTCAATCTCTTTAATAGATCCACCCTCAAGGTGTTTGCGTAGTACCATGCAAAATGTAGGCGGTTGGGTTGGGTTCTCATTCGGCTGGGTGGATAAATGAACCCTGGCATCACGCGAGTGAGCACTAAGAAGTAGCCGGTAACGCTCCCGGTGGTGACGTATATTCAGCACAATATCAGTTTTTGCAGGCTGGTAAATCTTATCTATCTTGGCCCCAACCAAAGTTTTGCTGAGCTCGGATTTTATTGCTGTCAACATTAATCCATCAAAGGGCATAAAGTATCAACTCCGGTAATTACACTTAGATTTTGTTATCTTCGGATTAAGTATAGCACGGAAATTCCGAGGGTAAAAGGAAGGATCTCACTGTTGCTCATGCATGTCCTAAAAAAGGGGCATTTTTTGGGGTCGCGGACAATATATTTAAGTTAAGCAATTGGCAAATTAAGGGGGTAGTGGCTATGTCTGGGCAATGGCATCAACTTACAAAAGAAGAGGTATTAAAAAGGCTGCAAAGTGACCCGCTTAGGGGGCTCGATGATAAAGAAGCCGGTGAAAGGGCAAAGAGATTTGGCCTCAATGAACTGGCCCGGACCCCGGGGATTCCGGCCTGGCAAATGTTCCTGAATCAATTTAAAGATTTTATGGTCATAGTACTGCTGGCGGCCACTGCAATAAGCGGTGTCCTGGGTGAATGGGCCGATGCAATTACGATTATGGTTATTGTTGTCGTTAATGCTATTTTAGGGCTCGTGCAGGAATACCGGGCAGAGCGCTCCATGGAAGCCTTAAGGCAGTTAACGGCGCCGGAAGCCAATGTCATAAGAGACGGGGGGGAGCGTAAGATACCATCAGCGGAATTAGTCCCCGGTGATATTGTGCTTGTGGAGGCAGGTGACCGGGTTCCCGCGGATTTACGCATCATAGAAGAGTTTAACCTGGAAGTAGAGGAATCAGCATTAACCGGAGAGTCTTTCCCGGTAAAAAAAGAAACAGGCGTGATTTCAGGTGAGACAAGTTTAGGAGATACTTTTAATATGGCCTTCTTCGGCACTGTTGTCACCCGCGGCAGGGCCAAGGGAATGGTAGTTTTGACCGGTATGGCTACAGAAATGGGACAAATTGCAGGACTTATCCAAACTGCAGCGCCCGAACAGACTCCTTTGCAGAGGCGCCTGGCACAAGTGGGAACATGGCTGGTAAGCTTTTGTCTTCTAATTTGCTTTTTAGTAGTAGTTGTGGGTATTTACAGGGGATTGCCTGCTTACCAAATGTTCTTGGCAGGAGTGAGTTTAGCTGTTGCAGCTATTCCGGAAGGCCTGCCGGCTATTGTTACGGTAGCCCTGGCGCTTGGAGTACAGCGAATGATTAAAAGAAATGCCATTATAAGAAAACTCCCTGCCGTGGAAACTTTAGGGTGTGCTACGGTTATCTGTTCAGACAAAACCGGCACTTTAACCCAAAATGAAATGACGGTGAGGAAAGCATTTATCGGCGGAGTTTCCGTAGATATTTCCGGTGAAGGGTACGAGCCACATGGCAATTTTAAAATGGATCATGTTAATGAGGAAGACTTTAAAATTTTTATGGAGATTGCATCTCTTTGCAATAACTCTTCGCTGCAACGAGGAAGTATTGATGTCGGGGGGCTTTTTCGCAAGATAAAACAAGGGGTGCGCAAAACGTGGAGTATCTCCGGTGATCCCACTGAAGGTGCACTTTTGGTAATGGCTGCAAAGGCCGGGGTGTGGAAAGAAAGATTACTAAAGAAACAAACACTGGTGCATGAGATCCCCTTTGATTCTGAGCGAAAGCGAATGTCTGTAGTGTACAATAAGCAGGGCAAAAGTGTCTTATACACAAAAGGTGCCCCCGACGTAGTTTTGGATCTATGTTCACATTACGTGCAGAACGGTAAAAAACATGTCTTGACGCCACAAGTAAAAAGAAAAATAATGGATGGCAATGCTTCCTTGGCCGAAAACGCCTTACGGGTCCTGGCCTTAGCATACAAGGAGTTACCGGGTAAAGAAGTCTATACAGAAGAAGAGGCGTTCGAATCATCGCTGGTATTTGTGGGCCTGGCCGGAATGATTGACCCGCCTCGTGCTGAAGCCATAAAAGCAGTATATACTTGTAAGCGGGCCGGGATAAAAACTGTGATGATAACCGGTGACCACCAGGTCACGGCCAGGGCAGTTGCAGCAGAGATGGGGATTTTGGACAGGAAAAATGAATTAGTACTTACAGGTGTTGACTTGGACGGCATGAGTGATGAACGGCTGGAAAAAGTAATTAATAAAGTAGCAGTATGTGCCAGGGTTTCACCGAAACACAAGTTGCGCATAGTACGAGCCCTCAAAAATAAAGGACATGTGGTGGCCATGACAGGGGACGGGGTTAATGATGCCCCGGCAGTAAAAGAAGCAGACATCGGCATTTCCATGGGTGTCACCGGTACCGACGTTACCAAGGAAGCCTCTGCCATGGTTTTAGCCGACGATAATTTTAGTTCTATAGTTGCAGCTGTTGAAGAGGGACGCGGGATATACGATAACATTAGAAAGTTTATCCGCTACCTTCTGTCCTGCAACGTTGGTGAAGTATTGGTTATGTTCCTGGCAGTTTTAGGAGGACTTCCACTGCCCCTGCTGCCCATACAGTTATTGTGGATGAATTTAGTGACAGATGGCTTGCCGGCAATGGCTCTGGGTATAGATCCCATTGAAAAAGGTATTATGTCAAGAAAACCCCGGGATCCAGGTGAAGGTGTTTTCAGTGAAGGGTTAAGCTGGAGGATACTTGGTACAGGAATAATCTTTGCCGCCGGTACGTTGGGAGTATTCATCATGAGCTATATAGACAGTGGGTTAGACCTCGGTATCGCCAGGACTATGGCATTTAACACGCTTGTTTTCTTTCAACTGCTCTTTGTATTTGCGTGTCGTTCGGAACACCAATCCCTGCTGCAAGTGGGAATCTTCACCAATAAGTATTTAATCATAGCGGTGCTAATTTCAACGGCATTGCAATTGTCAGTTACTTATGTTCCGGTGCTGCAACCTATATTCAAGACTGTGCCTTTGCAATTACAGCATTGGATGGTTATCGGGACAGTAACATTGACACCAATGTTTCTGGGAATACTGGTACGTCATGTTCGCCTGCGGGCAAAGGAAAGAGTAATGTACGTTAAAGTATAAGGTCAAGCTAAAAAATATAGTATATATTGCTCTTTAGGGAGGAAACTGGTACCATAACGACAAATAATAGAATAACTGCCTTTTTTTAAGGAGGGCTATCCAGTTGCACTTTACCAAGGTACATGGATTGGGTAATGATTTTGTTATGGTTGATGCCGAATCTGAAGAACTACCCGGGAATCTGTCCAAGCTCGCTCAAGCTGTTTGTGATCGCCATTTCGGCATAGGTGCGGACGGGCTGGTTCTTATATGGCCCACTGATGAAGCTGATATTCGCATGCAAATCCTTAATTCTGACGGCAGTGAGGCTGAGATGTGCGGTAACGCCATACGTTGTGTAAGCAAATATATATATGAAAAGGGTATCATAAAGAAAGAGCAGATCAAGGTTGAAACCAAAGCAGGGATTATGGTTCCGGAAGTTAGTGTTCAAAACGGTGTTGTAGCGGCAGTTAAAGTTGATATGGGTGAACCAAAGCTGGATAGGAAGGAAATTCCCATGCTAGGCTCTGCCGGTATGGTTATAGGGGAAAACCTAAAGGTGGGGGAACATAATTTTAAGGTTACCGCAGTGTCCATGGGTAATCCTCACGTAGTTATTTTTGTGGTTGATGTGGATGAAGTTCCTATTTCTCACTGGGGACCACGTATTGAGAATCATAATATCTTTCCCAATAAAACCAATGTAGAATTTGTGCAGGTATTGAACCGGTCAGAAGTGCGCATGCAAGTCTGGGAAAGAGGTGCGGGACCTACAATGGCCTGTGGAACAGGAGCATGTGCCACGGCTGTGGCTGCACATTTAAACGGGTTTACTGAAAAACAGGTTTCGGTACACCTTGCCAGTGGCTCTTTGGACATTGAATGGTCCGAGAATAATCATGTGTATATGACCGGTCCGGCGGAAGAGATATTTAGCGGAGATTACCCTCTTCAAAATTTTGAGTAAGATTTTAGTAATGTGAAGGTCAGGCTTACAGATACGTGTATATGTTACACTATTGCCAATAACTGCATTCCATGTTAGATATATAACCGAAGCATCTTGATATCATTTGTAGCTAAGTAAATCACAGATATTTAAACAAGGAGGTAGTTTTGATTGACTTTGAGATTTGAAGAAGCAGACAGGGTAAAAAATTTGCCGGCGTATTTGTTTGCCCGTATCGAAAAACTGATTGAGGAAAAGCGCGAGAAGGGTATAGATGTAATTAGTCTTGGTATTGGTGACCCTGATATGCCAACTCCGGATTACATTATTAATGAGTTAAAAAAAGAAGCTGACAACTCTGCAAACCACCAATATCCATCTTCAGTAGGTATGTTAAGTTACCGGCAGGCGGTGGCAGATTGGTATAAAAATCGTTTTGGGGTAGAGTTAGATCCCAAGTCAGAGGTTGTGTCTTTGGTTGGCTCCAAGGAAGGAATTGGCCATATATCCTGGTGTTATTTAAATCCAGGGGATGTTGTATTAGTACCTGACCCCGGTTATCCCGTGTATGCAGGCGGAGCCATTCTTGCTGGGGCTCACCCTTACTATATGCCGCTGAAAGAAGAGAATAATTTCTTGCCGGACCTGTCGGCCATCCCTATGGATGTTGCCCAAAAGGCTAAAATGATGTTTATAAATTACCCCAACAATCCTACAGGAGCTACGGCAGATGAAGTTTTTTATAAAGAAATAGTGGCTTTCGCCAAGGAACATAATATTTTGGTTTGTCACGATGCCGCATATTCGGAAATTTCCTTTGATGGTTATAAGCCCATAAGCTTCATGCAGGTTCCCGGTGCCAAAGAGGTGGGGATCGAGTTTCATTCGGTTTCCAAGACGTTCAATATGACAGGCTGGCGCATCGGCTGGGCCGTAGGTCATCCTGATGTGGTGGATGCTCTAGGCCGGTTAAAGTCTAATGTGGACTCGGGACAATTCCAAGCTGTTCAATATGCGGCCATAAAGGGACTTACCGGTCCTAATGACTTTATAGATAAGATGTGCGGGGTTTACCAGGAGCGTCGTGACATATTAGTGGATGCTCTTAATGAAATGGGCTGGAAACTGGCCAAGCCCAAGGGCACTTTTTACGTTTGGGCACCGGTCCCCAAGGGGTACTCTTCGGAGTCATTTGCGGAGGCGGTACTGGACAAAACGGGTATTGTAATTACTCCCGGTACCGGGTATGGTGCTGAGGGCGCCGGGTATTTTAGGATAGCATTAACGGTGCCCAAAGATCGCATGCTGGATGCGGTAGACCGGTTAAAGAAAAGCTTTGGGGCCGTAGAATTTTAGGAGGAGAGGAAATGGAACTTAATGAACGGGCAAAAAATATTAGCCCGTCACCCACGCTTTCAATTGATGCCAAGGCCAAGCAAATGCTTGCTGAAGGAGCCAAAGTAATTAATTTTGGTGCAGGGGAACCTGATTTTGATACTCCAGAATCTATAAAACAGGCCGCTGTGAAGGCCATTGATAAGGGAATGACCAAATACACACCGGTTGCCGGTATTCCACCTTTAAAAGAAGCGCTTATAAAGAAGTTTGAAGTAGATAACGATTTACATTATAAGCCTTCTCAAATTGTTGTTTCCGCCGGAGCCAAGCACTCTCTTTACAATGCGTTTATGGTACTGTGTCAGCCGGGGGACGAAGTCCTTTTACCGGCTCCGTATTGGGTTAGTTATCTGGAGCAAATAAAACTAACCGGGGCCTTTCCCTTGATTGTGCAAACCAGGGAAGAAAACGGTTTTAAGCTTACTCCCCAAGAATTGCGCTCTGCATTAACCGATCGCACAAGGCTAATTGTGCTTAACAGCCCGAGCAATCCTACAGGAGCGGTATATACCAAAGATGAACTAAAGGCTCTGGGTGAGGTGCTGTTGGAAAGCAATATTGCTATTATATCTGATGAGATCTATGAAAGATTGATCTATGACGGGGAAAAACATGTAAGCATAGCACAATTAAATCCCGGTTTAAAAGAAAAAACCGTAATTATAAACGGTGTGTCCAAAGCCTACGCTATGACCGGCTGGCGGATTGGTTATGCCGCAGCACCGGCTAAGGTGGCTAAGGCAATGACCGATTTACAGAGTCACTCCACTTCCAATCCCACTTCCATTGCGCAGGTGGCAGCACAGGAAGCGATTGAAGGGCCGCAGGATCAAGCGGGAAAAATGGTGAAGCAGTTTGATAAACGAAGGAAATATATGGTAGAGCGTCTTCAAGCCATGCCCGGGCTCTCTTGTAACATGCCCAAGGGAGCATTTTATGTGTTTCCGAGTATAAAAGGATTAATGGGTAAGTCTTATCAGGGAAGAAAAATAAATGGTGCTTCGGACTTGGCTTCAATTATTCTTGATGATGTTCAGGTAGCCATTGTTCCCGGAGTCGCTTTTGGTGATGACAGTTGTTTCAGATTATCGTACGCCACTTCCATGGAAAATATTAAAGAAGGTCTAGACCGTATAGAAGGTGTGTTAAAGGATCTAACGTGAACAGCCTCCGGGACAAGCCCGGAGGCTGTTCCGCGAAGGTTTTTTTATAAAATTTTTGTAAAGTATTTATCGCCCTCTAATGGGGGCGTTTTTTACACTTTAGGAAAGTATACCTTGCCATATATATGGCAAGGACAAAGGAAAAAAGTACTGAAAACGCGCGCTAAGGGAACTGATTTAACGCGCTTTTCTTGTCTTCAAGCGAGAGTGCTCTTTTTTAAGTTCTACAGTCTCAATCTTTTAATAAAACAAAGATTTTCTAAAGTTTGCTTTCTATTTGGAGGAATTACTTCTTTTAAGTAGAAAATGTATTCAATCGGTAAATAACTATGAGCACAAGTATTTTTTCAGGTGGTGGAAAATTGATAAAAAGTATGACTGGATTTGGTCGCGGTGAGGCCCATGGTAAAGGCAAAAGGTTTACCGTGGAGTTGAAGGCGGTAAATCATCGATTTAATGAAACATTTCTTAGAATGCCAAGATCCATGATATCTTTGGAAGAAAAAAGCAAACGGGTAATCCAAGAATATGTATCCCGGGGGCGTATTGACGGCTTTTTTTCGGTGGAGGTAGATGAACAAAAGCCGGTAACGGTAAAAGTTGACAAAGTTTTAGCGGAATCTTATTATAAGGCTATAGAAGAGTTACAGACATTTTTGGAACTACCGGGTAAGCCATCTTTTCAGGATTTAGTAAAGTTCCCCGATGTATTGACGGTAGTAGAGCCGGAAGAGGATGTGGAACAGTGGTGGCCTTATGTAAAAGAAGCTCTTATACAGGCTATTACCGGTTTGGTAAGCATGAGGGAAACTGAAGGAGAAAGACTTTCCAAAGATTTAAAGGGGAGAATTAATTCCATTGGGCAGATAAATGAACAGATAGAAGAACGAGCACCTTTGGTTGTGGATGACCACCGTCAACGTTTGGAATCTCGCTTGAAGGAATTAATGAAGGAGGGAACAGTGGACCAAGAGCGGTTGGCGACTGAAGTTGCCATATTTGCTGAACGTTCTAATATTACTGAAGAAGTGGTCAGGCTAAACAGTCACCTTTACCAGGCTGACAAATGCCTGGGCTCTCCGGAACCCGTGGGGCGTAAAATGGATTTTTTGGTACAAGAAATGAACAGGGAAATTAACACCATTGGGTCTAAGGCCAACGACCTGGCTATAAGCCAGTTGGTTGTTGAGGTAAAAAGTGAAGTGGAGAAGATCAGGGAACAAGTTCAAAATATCGAATAATAGGGCTATACTGGTAGGGAGGAAAATAAAATGGAAATAAAACTAATTAATATTGGTTTTGGCAATATCGTCTCGGCAAACCGGATCATTGCTATTGTCAGCCCCGAATCAGCTCCCATTAAACGGATCATTACCGAGGCCCGTGACCGGGGGATGTTGGTGGATGCCACATATGGTAGGCGCACACGTGCAGTTATTATTACGGACAGTGATCATGTAATTCTCTCTGCTGTTCAGCCGGAAACGGTAGCCCACCGTCTGGTTAATAAGGAATCAAATTTAAATCAGAATTCTGTTACAGATAGTGAGTAGTCAGGTGGGATAGATAAAATGTCCGACAAGGGAAACTTAATAGTGTTATCCGGACCTTCAGGGTCCGGTAAAGGTACAGTGCGCCAAGCCTTAGGTCGGTATCGTAACAACTTGTATTATTCCGTTTCTGCAACTACTCGGGCACCCCGGCCCGGTGAGGTGCATGGGACGGACTATTATTTTGTCAGCCGGGAAGAATTTGAGCAAATGATTGAGGCAAATGAATTACTAGAATGGGCCGAAGTGTATACTTATTACTACGGTACCCCTCGTATGCCGGTTGAAGATGCCTTAAACCAAGGGCTAGACGTGGTTTTGGAAATTGACGTGCAGGGTGCTTTGCAAGTCAAAGAGAGGTTTAACGAAGCTGTCTTAATTTTTTTACTGCCTCCAACTCCGGAAGAATTAGGGGCAAGGCTAAAGGGACGGAAAACTGATGCTCCGGAAGAGATACAGACGCGGTTGGAGTGGGCTAAAAGAGAAGTTAAATTGTTATATAGGTATAATTATCTTATCATCAACGACAATGTAGAGGAAGCTGCAAAGAGGATAAATTTCATCATCGAGGCAGAAGGCTGTAGGCCGTTTTGCCAGTGCTTGAACTCAAACTGGCTTGATTAAATTGTGAGGTGGTATAATGGCAAAAAACATGGCAATGGGACAGCCGCCACTGGATCAACTAATGGAGAAAATGGACAGTCGATATTCATTAGTTGTGGTAGCAGCAAAAAGGGCACGGGCTATTACAGATAAAGCGGAAAAAGGTGACGACGGTAACGAAGAAACTGCCAAGCCGGTGACTTATGCTCTTAATGAAATTGTAAAATGCGGAATAAAATTTCGACGTACAAAGCAGGGCATAAAATAATGTACGGAAAAGAGCAAAATCTTCGCGGTTATAAGGTTGTTGTGGGTGTTTCCGGTGGGATTGCCGCTTACAAAACTGTCGATTTGGTGAGCTTACTTACTAAAAGGGGTGCTGAAGTCCATGTAGTAATGACTAAAGCAGCCAGAGAATTTATAGGGCCTGTAACTTTTGAAGCCATCTCCGGTAATAAGGTTCACCTTGATGTGTTTGATTCCCCACCGGGATGGCACTTCCCGCATTTAGAGCTGGCTCGTATTGCCGACGCAGTAGTAATCGCCCCTGCAACAGCTCACTTTATCGGCCGTGCCGCTTGTGGCATGGCCGATGATTTGATGGGTACTATGTTGCTGGCCTGCCAGAATTTGGTTATTGTTTGTCCAGCTATGAATGTGGCTATGTATAAACATCCGGCGGTGCAGGCGAATATTAATAAACTCCGTGAGTTCGGTTATACCGTAGTGGAGCCTGATTACGGACGCCTTGCCTGTGGTGATACCGGTCCCGGCCGGTTAGCGGAAACCGGTAGTATTATTAAGGAATTAGAGAATCAACTGTTATTAAACCAGGATCTGAATGACTATACAATACTAGTTACTGCGGGAGCTACCAGAGAGCCCATTGATCCGGTGCGTTTTATAAGCAATCGCAGCAGCGGGAAAATGGGATTTGCCATTGCCCGTGCTGCACGAAAAAGGGGGGCTCGTGTAATACTGGTTAGTGGGGTTTTACATCCAAAGCCGCCCGAAGGAGTTAATTTGATTGAGGTTGAGTCGGCACAAGAGATGTATGATGAAGTACTGAAACATTATGAGTGTGTCGATGTGGTAATAAAAGCAGCCGCGGTAGGGGACTATATGCCTGAGAATGTTGCTTCCCAAAAAATAAAAAAGAACGGCAATGCCCTCACGTTGGAATTAAAAAGAAATCCTGATATATTACTGGAATTAGGAAAAAGGAAACAGCATCAGCTGCTGGTAGGTTTCGCGGCGGAAACCCAAGATGTGGAAAAGAATGCTAAGGAAAAGATATTTAAGAAAAACTTAGATCTTATGGTTGCCAATGATGTTACTGTACCCGGAGCGGGTTTCGGCACTGACACCAATGTTGCAAAGTTGATCTTTGCCGGGGGAGAGGCTAACCAGCTGCCTATGATGACTAAAGAAGATTTAAGTAATATTATTTTGGACAATATTCGGATGCTTAAAAAAAGTAAATAGTAACGGTAGGAGTAATACGGGGGCGGTGATCCAGTGGGGATTAGTAAAGACGTTCTAAGTGTTATAGGGAGTACCCCGGTTGTACTGCTAAACAAGATAAAAGGCGACTGTCCCGCTAAGATCATTGGAAAACTTGAAATGCTAAATCCTGGCGGTAGTATCAAGGCGAGAACAGCTTGGGGTATGGTTTCTGATGCGGAAAAGAAAGGCTTGATTAAATCTGGTTCAACCATCGTTGAGCCTACAAGTGGTAATCAAGGCGTTGGTTTAGCCATGGTCGGTGCTGTGCGTGGTTACAGGGTAATTATAGTTATGCCCGATTCCATGAGTAAAGAAAGAAGACAGCTTGTAAAGGCCTTCGGCGGAGAGGTTGTATTAACTCCCGGAAACGAAGATATTGGCGGGGCCATAAAGAAAGCCCGAGAACTGGTGAATAGTATAGATGGTGCTTGGATGCCGGATCAATTTGGCAATCCCGCCAACCCTGCTTTCCATGAACAAACAACCGCGAGAGAAATTCTCAGTCAATTGGATTGTCCTGTGCATGCCTTTGTTGTTGGAGTGGGCACTGGGGGGACATTGTCAGGGGTTACCAGGGTATTAAAGACAAAGCACCCAGAAATGCAAGTATACGCGGTAGAACCGGAGAATTCTGCGGTGATTTCCGGTAGTCCACCGGGCACGCATGGGATACAGGGTATAGGAGACGGGTTTGTGCCCCACAACTTGGATTTAAGCCTAGTTGATGCTACTTTTCTGGTGACAGATGAACAAGCAATGGAAATGGCAAGACGTTTAGCAAAGGAAGAGGGTCTATTAGCGGGAATATCCAGTGGAGCAGCCGTGTATGCCGCCGTGCAAGTTGGACGTAAGCTTGGAGCTGGAAAGACAGTTCTTACCATTCTTCCGGACACCGGTGAACGATATTTAAGCTTGAATCTTTACTCATCAAACTAATTATGCGTATACGTCAGCTAACAAGACTCCCACGTAGTGGGGGTCTTGTTCTGTCCATTGTCAATTACTGCTCAACTTACATATAATAGGGGTAAAGTCCGGGAGGCCTTTTTATGATTAGCCTACCGAGAATAACAAAAAAACATGGTGGGAGCAAAAAAGCAATAGCTGGGAAAAATAAACAGGCAGAGCATACCAAATGTGGTTTTTCCCCCGGCATGCAAGTAGACGAGGTTGAAATTGAAATAGAAGATATAAAAATGTGCCTTAAACGAAAAGTAAATTTGCAAGTACCACATGAAATATCAGCCATCATTCCCAGGGCGGAAATCAGGAAGCGCACTTTTGAAGCCGGTGTGTTAACCTCTGAGGAAGAAATTTTGTTAAACAGTATTACCATTGTTCATGCACCACGGCATCCCCTTGCAGGGGAAACACCACCCGGGAATGATCAAAAAGAAGAGCAGGGTTTGACACCTTCCCCGCAGAACCCTTTAAGAAAAACAGCGGTGGACGCAAAAGATAAGTCCATTCCCTACATTAATTTCAATTTTTCCTCTCCCCGCTAAGTTGTTTAGTTTACTATAGAATCAATTGAGATATAAAAATCTATGATCTATAATTAAAGGGATCAAAGTTGTTGGAGGGTGATGTCTGTTGTCTGCCGGGAAAGTGGCGGAAGTAATCGTAGAGGTCGGCGGGGTGGGTTTACAAAAACCACTTCATTACCGGATTCCTGCCACGCTGGATGATGAAATCTCAATTGGCTGCAAAGTGCTGGTGCCGCTTGGTAAAAGAAAAGTGAGTGGCTTTGTGGTAGGTTTTACCGACACTTGTGAAGTAAAGGAACCAAAGGAGATTATCCGTCTATTTGATGATGGCCAAGTGTTCAGCGGGGAGCAACTTAGGATAGCCAGATGGATTTCCAGCTATTACCTAAGCCCGCCTCAGCGTACCTTGCAGTGTATTGCTCATCCCAAGCTGCACAGAACTAACCCTCCTAAGGTAAAATATTATTATATAAATTTCTCCAGTGAAGCTCTGGACAAGGTGATGGGTACATTAGGACGCGCGGTCAAACAGGCGGCAGTTGTTTATGCGGCAGCATATACTCCGGGCTTAACTAAAAAACAGTTATCGGAACAGTCCGGTGCTTCTTACCGGGTAATAGACAGCTTGGTTAATAAAGAGCTATTAAAATTTACTGAAAAGACTATGGAGCGAAAGCCTTTTTCCGAATTCAATAAGATGAATAATCTACCCCACTTGTCCGAAGAACAAACCGCAGTTGTGGCGCAGATTAAAACAAGCATGGAAAATGGGTTGCACAAGGTGTTTCTGCTGCATGGTGTAACGGGAAGCGGTAAAACAGAAGTTTATTTGCGCAGTATTGCCCACGCCCTGTCTTTGGGACGGGGGGCAATTGTATTGGTGCCGGAGATTTCCCTTACCCCGCAAATGATCAAGTTTTTTAAAGAACGTTACGGAGACAAGGTGGCGGTGCTTCACAGCCGCATGTCGCACGGAGAGCGATATGACCAGTGGGAAAGAATTTCACGGGGAGATTCTCCGGTGGTTTTGGGAGCGAGGTCAGCAATATTTGCCCCTATTAGAGACCCTGGCATAATAATAGTTGATGAAGAACACGAGTTTAGCTATAAACAAGATGAGACGCCTCGTTATCACGCTCGTGCCGTAGCCCTTTTTCGGGCACACTTAAATAAAGGCGTTACCATTCTTGGCACTGCAACACCCTCGTTGGAAAGCTATTGCCGGTCCTTAAAAGGAGGGCAGTATTGCTTGCTGGACATGAAAAATCGTATTGATAACCGTCCTATGCCTGATATAACTGTTGTGGATATGCGACGGGAATTTAAATCGGGTAATAACGGAATTTTTAGTTCTCAATTATTCCAGGCGGTTAAAACCAGAATGGAAAAGCAAGAACAGGCCATTCTTTTTTTAAACCGCAGAGGGTTTCATACATTCATTGTCTGCAGAGAATGTGGACTGGTAATGAAGTGCCCTAATTGTGATATCTCGTTAACATATCATGTGCATGGAAAGCTTCGCTGTCACTACTGCGGTTACTCACAATTAGCGCCTGGCTTATGTCCGGAATGCCATAGCCAACACATAAATTATTTAGGTACAGGTACACAAAAGGTAGAAGAGGAAGCAGCGGAATTGTTTCCAGAGGCCCGTATTTTGAGAATGGATTCTGATACAACAGGCCGCAAGGGAGCCCACCAGCGAATACTGGATTCTTTTTCTGCCAGAGAAGCGGATATACTGATTGGTACACAAATGATTGCCAAGGGCCTTAATCTTCCCGGCGTCACACTGGTGGGGATTGTGAGCGCTGATATGGGTTTGAATATGCCCGATTTCCGGGCATCCGAGCGTACTTTTCAACTTATAACGCAAGTCTCGGGCCGTGCCGGCCGGGGGGATATTCCAGGCGAAGTTATAATTCAAACCTATAACCCTGATCATTATGCCATAGAGGCAGCTGCTGCGGGTGATTATCCAGGCTTTTTTAAAACCGAAATGCAAATACGTAAACAATTGCAATATCCCCCATATACTAAGATGGCCCGCTTAGTTTTCTCGAGCCGGGAAGAGACAAAGGCCATGGAACTTGCAGAAACCGCCTTCAGTGCATTAAATGGCTATCTCGAAGATATGAATAAGCTAATGGCTGTAGGCCCTGCGCCTGCGCCTTTGGCACGGGTGCGTGGAAATTATCGCCTGCACGTGGTATTATGGAGTACAGACGAGAGTTATTTGAGAGAAGCGGTTAAAAAAGCGTCGTCTGCTGTACAGAAAAAGGGTACGGGTAAGTCAACAAGGTTCAGTATAGATATAGATCCCTATAACATGATGTAATTAAGGAGTGAATTACGGTGGCGGTATATAAAGTAGTAGAGGCGGAAGATGATATCCTTCGAAAAAATGCCAAAGAAGTAACAAAAATTGACCGCAGTATATTTAAACTATTGGATAATATGAAGGATACCATGTATGAGTATAAAGGGGTTGGCCTGGCGGCGCCGCAAATTGGCGTTTCTAAGCGTGTAATTACCATTGATGTCGGTAACGGCCTCATTGAACTCATTAACCCCATAGTTGTAGAAGTTGAAGGGAGTGCAACCGAGGCTGAGGGCTGTCTAAGCGTTCCCGGAGTTGTGGGTGATGTGCCGCGACCTACCAAAGTAACTGTACGTGGGCTTGACCGTAATGGCCAGGAAGTTGAATATAATGCAGTTGAGTATTTAGCCCGGGCTTTTCAGCACGAAATTGACCATCTCAATGGGATACTCTTTATTGATAAAGCGGTTAAGCTGAGAAAAGATTGATAATTACCGTAAGGTATTCAAAACCCTGCCGGTGAAGGTTTTACCAGGTATGACTGTCGCGGCAGGTTTCAGGAAATGAATAACAATAAAGGTTATTGGAGAAATGGCCATGAAAATAGTTTTTATGGGTTCCCCTGATTTTGCCATTCCGTCTCTTAGCGCCCTGGCTGAGAGCGGAAATCACATAGCAGCTGTAGTAACGCAGCCTGACAGACCGCGGGGGAGGGGCAGAAAATTAGTACCCACACAGGTTAAGCAGTTTTCCGAATTGCTGGGATTACCGGTTTGGCAGCCCCAAAAATTATCCGAGATAAAAAGCCGCTTGCAGGAGATAGATCCCACGGTAATAGTGGTCGTGGCCTTTGGCAAGATTTTAAGCCCTGAAATACTTGCTTTGCCCTCGTTGGGATGCATTAATGTTCATGCTTCCTTATTGCCTAAATACAGGGGTTCCGCTCCTATTCACCGGGCGATAATCAATGGCGAAACAGTGACCGGGGTTACTACTATGTTTATGAACAGCGGGTTGGATACCGGTGATATGCTCTTCCGGGAAACTGTATCCATAGGTGAGAATGAGACCACGGGAGACTTGCATGACCGCCTGGCTCAAAGCGGTGCCCGATTGCTGATTAAAACACTTTACGGGCTGGAAGCCGGTGAGGTGGCAAGGGAACCACAAAATGGAGAAGATGCTACTTACGCCCCTCCATTAAGCCGGGAAGACGAAATAATACATTGGAATAAATCCGCCCGGGAGATTAAGAATCTGGTCAGAGGTTTGAATCCTTGGCCTGGTGCCAGAACATATCTTAACGGAAAAGTTCTTAAGATATGGAGGGTGGAGGATATCGGCAACTTACAAGGGACAAGCACTCCTGGTTCGGTGGTGGATATAGACCCAGGTAAAGGGATTGTGGTCGAGGCAGGAAAAGGGAAGGTGTTAATAACCGAATTGCAGCTTCAAGGGCGAAAAAGAATGGATGCTGCGCAATTCCTTAGAGGGTACTCCCCGGTACAGAGTGTAGTTTTGGGTAATGATACAGGAGAGGACGGTATGGAATGAGTAGCCTAATTCAGGTTAACGAGAGAAAAAGGCTGTTCATAGGGCTTTTGACGGCCAGCCTGTTGACTGCTGGTGGTTTGGCTCTGGCGGTTTGGTACCTAATTGTCAGTCCTCAACAATCGGCAGCTTACCAGTTAGTGCTGCTGGTACTTATATTGGTCCTTGTGGGGACGGTAGTTCTGGTAGGATTTGGGCTGGCAGGTATACTGCTTACACTTTGGCTGTCAAAAAACGTTAAATGGCTGCAAGGGCCTATGCGTATTGCCTTAAATACCTTTTTCCCATTGGTTCTAGGCGTTGGAAAAGTTTTCCGTATTGATATGGACCGCATTCGAAACTCCTTTGTACAAGTGAATAACCAGCTTATAGAGGCCATGCATATAAAGCTCAAACCTGAAAGTATACTTATATTGGCCCCGCATTGTCTCCAGCGAAGCTCATGTCCTTATAAGATTACGACTGATATTGAAAATTGCCGCCGCTGTGGGAAATGTAATGTTGATGACCTTTTAAAGATGCGCGATGAGTATGGTGTCAACATTGGTATGGCAACCGGTGGAACCTTAGCCCGCAAGTATGTAAAAGAGTATAAGCCGCGGGCTATAGTTGCCATTGCCTGTGAGCGTGACCTTACGTCTGGAATACTGGATGCTAACCCTATTCCAGTGTTGGGGGTCATGAACATAAGGCCCCACGGGCCTTGCGTAAATACCTGCATGAACGTTCCTACAGTGGAAAGTGCAATACAACAATTTGTCCGGTAGTGGGGTGAGTTTTTTTGTCCAATAATTTAAGTGCCAGAGAAATGGCGTTACAGGTACTGCTAGCAGTTGAAAGCCAGGGGGCCTATGCCAATCTAGCCTTGAGGTCGTTGTTAGAGCGGGAAAATGCAAAGAGGCTGGACCGTGCTTTCGCAACCGAATTAGTATACGGTACCTTACGTTCGCTTAATAGTTTGGATTGGGTATTGGACCAGTTTCTTAAAAAACCCCTAGTAAAACAAACCCCGGTGGTCCGAAACGTTTTGCGGTTGGGGATTTACCAGATTCTTTACATGGATAGAGTTCCTGATTCTGCTGCATGCAACGAATCAGCCAACCTGGCCAGGCGGTATGAAAATCCAGGGGCAGTTAAGTTTGTGAATGGGGTCTTGCGTAATGTCACCCGTAAAAAAGGTGATATTAATTTCCCTGATCCCAATCAAGATACTGTAAAATATATTTCTTTAAAATATTCCCATCCCCAATGGATAGTTCAGAGGTGGGGGGAAATGTTTGGCCTTGATGAAGCTACGGAAATTTGCAAGGCAAATAACAATTCGGCCCCAACGACAGTAAGAACAAATACGTTAAAAGTAACGAAGGAAGGATTGACCAGCCAACTTAAAGCAGAGGGCCTGGATGTGACTCCTACAATTCTCGCACCGGAGGGCCTAATGTTGGAGAATGTACACGGACTGGGACAACTGAAGGCGTTTAAAGACGGGCTGATGCAGGTGCAGGACGAAAGTTCCATGCTTGTTGGGCATGCCCTGGCCCCTGAGCCGGGGACTAAAGTGCTTGATATGGCCAGTGCACCCGGCGGTAAAACCACCCACTTGGCCCAGCTTATGGGGGACAAAGGCGAAATCATGGCCTGTGATATTCATGCTCACAAATTAGAGTTAGTGAAAGATAATTGCAAGCGCCTGGGAATAACGATTGTTAATACCCATTTGGGAGATGCCCGTGATCTTTCCGACTATTTTGCCAACTGGGCCGATTATGTTTTATTGGATGCTCCTTGTTCTGGTTTAGGGGTTTTACGAAGACGGCCGGATGCGCGCTGGCGCAAAAATGAAGGACAAATTAAAGAAATAGTAGTACTGCAGCAGGAACTATTGGAGGAAGCTGGAAAATGTCTTAAGCCTGGTGGCGTGATGGTATACAGCACTTGCACCATTACCCATGAGGAAAATATTGATTTGGTAAAAGGTTTTTTAGCATCACACGACAATTTTTATTTAGGTTCACTTGAAGGGTACCTCCCCCAGGATTTGGGCGAGTTGAATAAAGGATACGTTCAATTATTACCTCACCAACATCATATTGACGGTTTTTTTATAGCTAGGTTGCATAAAAAGAGAGATTAAGCACATTTTTGTAGAAATATTTGATATATAGGGGATAGTAAATTATGGATGATAATAGAGTATTTACCATTCCCGGTGACGAGATTGCTTATAAAGATATGAGTCTCGAGCAGCTGGAAAAGTTGATGTTTGAAATAGGCGAAAAAAATTTTAGGGCGAAGCAGGTTGCCAAATGGCTCTTTCAGCACGGCGTCAATTCCTTGGACGAGATGACGGACCTGCCTGTAACCCTGAGGGCTCGTTTAAAAAAAATTGGCCATGCAGGTGGGCTCGCAGTTTTAAAGAAGCAGGTTTCCCAGCAGGATGGTACCCGAAAGTATTTATTTGGGCTGCATGACGGAAATGCCGTTGAAGGTGTGCTGATGTCATACAGACATGGTTTTACGGCCTGTGTTTCCAGTCAAGTAGGCTGCAGGATGGCATGCAAACTGTGCGCCTCAGGTCTTGGAGGCCTGGTACGTAATTTAAGTTCAGGTGAGATTTACGACCAGGTTTTAGCAATGCAGAAAGATGTGGGAATGAGAATAAGGAATGTGGTTTTAATGGGGTCTGGAGAACCACTGGACAATTATGATCATGTAATCTCATTTATTAAAAAAATTAATGCTGAGTACGGATTAAATATAAGTTACAGACACATCACCTTATCGAGCTGTGGGTTGGTTCCGCAAATCAAGAGTCTCAGCGAAGAGAAAATGCCTATTACGTTGGCAGTTTCCTTGCACGCACCTAATAATCGCTTAAGAAACTTATTAGTCCCTATTAATAAAAAGTATTCATTGCAGGAACTATTGTCGGCATGTGCACATTATGCGGGTGTCACCGGACGTCGCATAACTTTCGAATATGCTTTAATCGCTGATCTGAATGATACACAGGAATTGGCTGAGGAACTGGCGGAGAAGTTGAAAAAACTATTGTGCCTTGTGAATTTGATACCTGCTAATCCGGTACCGGAGAGGGGTATTGAAAGAACCACCAAGACCAAAGTTGTACGGTTTAAAACTATCCTTGAGGCCAAAGGGGTAAACGTAACAGTCCGCAGGGAACTTGGTACAGACATTGATGCTGCCTGCGGGCAACTGCGGCGCCGCGTTCTTGGCAGAAAGAGTAGGTATGAATAGTGCAGAATGTGCTTGTTATTATTTTGCGTTACCTGTTTTTGCTGGTACTTTATTTATTTTTAATTTATACGCTGGCCCAAATGTTTAGGTTTTTAAAAAATCAGGACAGTACACAAAATCTACATGATGGAGCCAAAGAAAATATTAGTGAAGCCCAACTGGTTAAAATAAATGAAGGTGAATTGCCATGCATATACCCGTTGAGGGACACTTTAAATATAGGGCGGCATGACGACAACGATATTGTTATTGCCGATTCCAAGGCCTCACGTCACCATGCCCGAATACACAATAATCACGGGCAGTATTGGATAGAGGATCTTAACAGTAAAAACGGTATCTATCTAAATGATATAAAACTGAGCGGGCCTGTGGTTTTGGCTGACGAAGATAAATTGTCCATAGGTAATGTTACTTTCGTTTTTGTGAGGTGGGGGCATGAAGTGGAGCAAGGTGACACACGTTGGGCTGGTGCGCAGTGTTAACGAGGATTTTTTGTCCGTACGGCCTGATTTGGGCCTTTTTGCTGTTGCTGACGGCATGGGAGGACATCAAGCCGGTGAAGTGGCAAGTAAAAAGGCAATTGAATGCTTGGAGGAATCTTTTGCATCGAACCCATGCCGGGAAAATGACCCTGGTGCCGCATTACGGGATGCAATAGTAAAAGCTAATGCTTTGATATACGAGTTGGGTCACCGCGTTGCGGAATATAAGGGAATGGGTACTACAGTAACAGTCTGTTGTCTCAATGAAATGATTATGAATGTGGCTCATGTGGGTGACAGCCGGTGTTATCTCATTCGTAATGCTCATATTTCAAGGCTGACCGAGGACCATTCCCTGGTACAGGAAATGGTTCAGCAGCACAAAATTACAACGGGAGAGGCAATGAATCACCCATACCGTAATGTCCTTACCAGAGCCCTGGGGACGTCTCCTCAGGTTGAAGTGGACTTAATACGGTGCAATCTTGACCCAGATGATTTGGTTATCATTTGTAGTGACGGGGTTACTAAGAACTTGTCCGACGAGGAAATATTAAAGATTACGCAGGACAAGAAGACAGAGGCGGCGGCAAATACCATTTTAGATGAGGCCCTGGCCCGCGGTGGAAATGATAATATTACTTTGGTAATCGTGGCTCCGGGGGAAAAATGATGGTTTTTGTGGGTGGTAGGCCAAAAGAAATTGAATTGCATTTGTTATTTACGGCCGGTATCTATCTGTTGATAGGTGGTATTTTAATATCCCTATTGCCGGGCACACCGGCGTGGCAAGGCTTTTTAGCAACTGTAACGACCATCGGTGGCTTTTTATGTGTCCATTGGATGTGGCGCAAACGTAATTTCCATCCGGATCCATTTTTATTGCCGGTGTTAATGGTGCTTACAGCAACAGGGATTCTTTTTCTGTTAAGGTTGGATTCATTTTACGGCCTTCGCCAATTGGTTTGGATGATAGTAGGGCTTTGTGCACTGTCTTTGACAACGTCCTGGCACCATCATTATCGTTTTTGGTCTAAGTACAAATATATGGTAGGAGCTGTTTGTGCTTTTGCTCTTTTAGCGCCGGTTTTTTTTGGCATAGAGGTGGGTGGGACTCGTAGTTGGTTAGATTTTAAAGTTTTCTATTTGCAGCCTTCAGAATTTGTAAAGCTTTTTTTGGTTTTGTTCTTGGCTGTGTATCTGTCGGAAAAACGCTATTTGCTTATGAAGTTTAGCGGTTCGATGTGGGAACGTTTCGATTGGCTGATACGCCAATGGGGTCCTCTTTTAGGTGTGTGGGTTATATCACTTGCTCTTTTGATTATTCAAAGGGATTTAGGAATGGCAATTATTTATTTTTTTACTTCTTTAGTTTTGATATATGTAAGTACTGATAGCTGGAAATGGATGGCAATATCTTTAAGCTTGTTTTTAGTGGCAGGTATTATTGCATACTTCAACTTTTCCCATGTGCATACCCGGGTTGAAATATGGCTTAATCCCTGGCAGCAAGGTTTGATAACAGGCTCATCATACCAGATTGTACAGTCTTTGCTGGCCATTAATGCTGGAGGAATGATTGGTAGCGGATTCGGTGCAGGGTACCCCGGTTTTATCCCGGCTGTTCATACCGATTTTATCTTTGCTGCTATCTGTGAGGAGATGGGGCTGTTAGGTGGTGCGGCAATAATACTTTTGTATATAGCTTTATTTTTTCGGGGATTCAGTATTGCTTTAAAGGCTCACGATGATTATGGAGCCCTGTTGGCCACCGGCCTTACTGTTGTTATGGCGCTACAGGTTTTTATTATTATTGCCGGAGTTATAAAACTTTTGCCTCTTACCGGTATAACGCTACCTTATATTAGTTATGGCGGCAGTTCTTTGGTGGCCAACTTCATTTTAATGGGGCTTCTAATGAATGTTTCGCATCGTAATGGTGATTTCAATGCATAAAAATATTCGGTATCTAGCTTATATAGTGCTGGCGTGCCTGGCATTTCTTGTAATATATATAGGATTTATTCCTTTGTATATTTCACACGTGCAATCTCAAAGTAAAAACGGAAAAGCTGCATGGCTTAATGACCCGCGTCTGTTGAAGAAAATGCAGGAAAAGCAAGCCGGAAGTATTTATGACAGAAGGGGAGAGCTTTTAGCTCAGACAGTTACGGGACCGGCAGGTGTAAACAAGAGGCAGTACCCCATGGGACATAATTTTGCGCACATTATAGGTTATAGTTCCACTAAATATGGCCTTACCGGTATCGAGGCAGGGTTATCTTCTGTTCTGCTGGGTGAGGGTAATTTGGAATTGTCTAATCGGTCAAAGGGCAACAGTATAGAATTGACTATTGATGCTTCGCTGCAGAAATTGGCGGTATCGTTGTTGGGTGGCAGGCGGGGCGCTCTGGTTGCCATTGAACCAAAGACCGGAGACATACTGGCTCTAGCCAGCAGCCCAACGTTTGACCCTAATGAAATAGATACTCAAATGCCTTCTCTTAAGAATGATAACAGCTCACCTCTTTTAAACAGAGCGACCCAAGGCGCATATGCACCCGGCTCTGTATTTAAGCTGGTTACGTTGACGTCGGTGCTACAAAATATTCCTGGGGCTGCTAACAGAGTTTTCGAATGTAAGGGAAGTCTAAGTGGTCAGGGGTTTGTCTTGAAATGTAATGATGTGCACGGAAGAATTGATTTAAAGAAGGCATTGGAGGTTTCATGTAACAGTGTCTTTGCAGCCCTAGGACTGGAATTGGGATCGCGGGCGTTAGTTAAAACAGCACAAGTTTATGGTTTTAATAGGAATTACTATTTACCAATAAATTACTATTCAGGTGAGGTTAGTGGTAATGGCTCTATGAATGAATCTGAGCTGGCCTTTACTGGCATTGGCCAGGGGAAAGCTGTGGCCAATCCCATGCAGATGGCTATTGTGGCTTGTGGGTTGGCTAACAACGGAATGGTAATGCGTCCTACTCTGGTAAAAAGAATTATCAGCCCTAAAGGAGAAACCATCCAGGAATCGAAGCCGGAAGAATGGCTAAACGTTACCGATTCCGAACGGGCAGAAACAATAAAAGATTATATGGTTGCGGTAGTAAGGGAAGGATCGGGCACGCGAGCAGGCATATCAGGCATAGAAGTGGCCGGAAAAACCGGAACCGCTGAAAATTCAGACAGGGCTCATGCATGGTTTGTCGGTTTTGCCCCGGCTTCTAATCCGGAAGTGGCAGTGGCGGTAATAATTGAGAACGGCGGCAGTGGAGGAGCGGTTGCAGCACCTGTAGCCAGGGAAATAATGAGCCGGGCAATAGACATGTAAATGTGTCTGGCATAGAGGTGAAGGCCATGATCGGCAAATTACTCGGAAACAGATATGAATTACTGGAGCGGCTGGGTGGGGGAGGTATGGCCGTTGTTTATAAGGGCAGGGATACCTTCCTGAATAGGATGGTTACGGTCAAAGTGCTGCGTTCAGAATATGCCAGCGACGAGGCCTTTGTGGCTCGCTTTCGAAGGGAAGCGCAGGCCGTGGCACGGTTATCCCATCCTAACATAGTTAATATTCACGATGTAGGGACAGAGGATGAAATCCATTATTTGGTAATGGAATTTGTGGACGGCCGGAACTTAAAAACTGTAATTCGCAATGAGGCCCCCATTTCACCAAAGCGGGCTGTGGCCATAATCAGGCAGATTTGTGATGCTTTACAGCACGCACATAACAATAATATTGTTCACCGGGATGTAAAACCACATAATATACTAATAACTGCTGACGGCAGAGCTAAATTAACTGATTTTGGGATTGCCCGGGAAGCCTCTGCGGCAACCTTAACATACACCGATACTGTAGTGGGATCAGTTCATTACTTGAGTCCTGAACAGGCGCGTGGGGAAGTTGCGGGAATAGGTTCAGATATCTATTCTCTTGGGGTAGTGGCTTTTGAACTCTTTTCCGGTAAGTTACCCTTTGAAGGAGATACTCCAATAGGTGTAGCGATGAAACATGTGCAGGAGGATCCTCCTGACTTAAAGGAAATTTCTCCGGCGGTAACCAAGCCCATTTCTTTAGCGGTGGGGAAGGCTCTCCAAAAAAGGGTTGAGGAACGTTTTACAAGTGCGGAAGATATGGCACAGACTTTGGAAGCAGCCCTGGACAATGAGTCCGATGGTGAAGAAGATTCAGGCGATATGAATACCCGTGTGCTTCCGGCTGTTGGGAAAAACGGTGGAAATAAGAAAAACCGAAACCGACGAAGATACTTATGGGCAGGAACAATTACAGCTTTTCTTTTGTTGCTGACGGCAGGAGTTATTTTTGCCTGGAATCAATATTTAGACACTCCTGACGTCAAAGTGCCGAACGTTACCGGATTGCCGGTCGGGGAGGCGCAAGAAATGTTGGAGAATAAAAGCTTAAGGAGTCAAGTAGCGGGTGAAGAGTTCTCTGATCAATATGACCAAGGAATTGTTATTCGTCAAAGCATTGGACCGGATGACCCGCCGGCAAAACCGGATAGGTTAATTGCGTTAACAGTTAGCAAGGGGCCGGATATGCGTGAAGTGCCAGATTTAAGGGGAATGAGTCAGGCAGAAGCGATGACGTTATTAATAGAAAATGGTCTACGCCTTTCTGACGAAGAAAATGAAGAATATAGCGATGAAGTGGATAAGGGATTGATTATTAACCAGAAACCTAAAATAGGTACTTTGGCGAAGAAAAACAGTATTGTTCAGATTACCGTGAGCCTTGGGCCAGAGCCGGAGATAATAGAAATGCCGGATTTAATAGGTCTGCGGGAGGGAGAAGCCAGAGGTATACTTGACGATAACAATCTGCAGGTAGCAAGCATAACCTGGGAATATAGCAGTGACATTACTTATGGGCGAATAACCGAACAAGTTCCTAAAGCAGGGGATGAAGTTAAAGAGGGGACACCGGTTGAAATAGTCCTAAGTACAGGGCCGGGACCGGGAACACGGAATGCAACTGTAACACTTACCGATGAAATACCTAATGATGGGGAAGAACATAAAGTAGAGATAATTGTAGAAGACGCCGAAGGAACTCATACAGAATATGCTAATACCCATGTTTACAGTGAAAAGTTTGTAAGAAATATTACTTATCGAGGAATAGCAGTGGTGCGGATATATGTAGATGGAAAGCTTGTGGATGAAGTAAATGTTGAGTAAGGGAGATTATATGATTAAAGGGGTTGTTTTTAAGGCGCTGGGCGGTTATTATTTTGTCCGCACTGGTAAGGACGAATACCGTTGTTACTTGAGGGGGACTTTACGGAAAAAGGGACAGGTTTTTGTTGGCGATAAGGTGGCTTTTTTGCCCCAGGAAGAACACACGGGGGTGATAGAAAAGATAGAACCCCGCGAAACACAGCTGATGAGACCACCTGTGGTTAATGTGAACCAAGCAGTAATAATCTTTAGCCTCACGCAGCCTAAACCCAATCTTTTTTTGCTGGATAGATTTCTTTTGCAGGCTGAGGTGGCCGGGTTAAGAACCCTTATTTGTTTTAACAAGATTGACTTGGTAGAATCGAGTAACGTGCCCCAAATTTACGAAACGGTGGGGTACCCCTTAATCATTACCAGCACCAAGACTGGACAAGGTATTAATGAATTAAGCAGCGCGTTAAAAGATAATATTTCGGTCCTTGCCGGTCCCTCCGGGGTAGGAAAATCCAGCCTGCTTAATGCCGTGCAACCAGGACTGTCTCTGAAAACCGGTGAAATTAGTACCAAACTGAAAGCAGGTAAACATACCACCCGTCATGTAGAACTGTTGAGGTTGGATAATGGTGGACTTGTGGCAGACACACCAGGGTTTTCAAATCTTTATCTGCCTGAGGAGATTAAAGGGACAGATTTAGTGTACTACTTTCCTGATTTTAATGATCTCTCCTTAAACTGTCGCTTTTCCGGTTGTTTACACAACAGAGAACCGGGATGTGCTGTAAAAGAAGGTGTACTGGATGGGAGGATAATTGCATCGCGGTACGAGCATTATATAATACTTTTGAATGAAGTCACAAAACGAGAAAGGAGATATTAAATTGATTAAAATTGCTCCCTCCATTTTGTCAGCCGACTTTTCTGACTTAGCGGCAGACGTTAAGCGGGTTGAAATTGCAGGGGCTGATTACTTACACATTGACGTCATGGATGGGCACTTCGTTCCTAACATAACCATTGGGCCGCTGTTGGTAAAGTCCTTGAGAAAACATTCATCATTGGTTTTCGACACACATTTGATGATAGAAAATCCTGATCTATACATAGACCAATTTGTCCGGGCCGGTGCGGATATCATTACTATACATGCAGAAACCTGTCCACACCTGCACCGCACTTTAACTCATATAAAAGAAAGCGGAGTAAAAGTTGGTGTTGCCTTAAACCCTGCAACTCCCCTCGTCTCGATTGAAAATGTGGTCTCTAATGTGGATTTAGTGTTGATCATGACGGTCAATCCGGGATTTGGAGGTCAAGTATTTATAAACGAAATGATTCCCAAAATAAAAAAACTCAGAGCTGTGCTTGATGCTAAGGGAATTGAAGCCGAGATACAGGTTGACGGAGGTATAAACGAGGGGACGGCTTATAAGGTGGTGGAGGCAGGTGCCAATGTTTTAGTGGCGGGATCTGCTATATTTAATAACAAAGATCCCGTAAATGCCGTAAAAACAATCCGTGAGCGCGCGATTTTAACGCATGGGGGGTGATTTAGTGGCTGTTTATAAATGTGAACAATGTGGACACGTAATGGAACAAAGGTGTAAACCGGGTAAGTGTAAGTCATGTGAGGCTGAAAAGGACAAGCTCATTAAGCAGGAAAAGAAGTAAAGTTTACTTGCCATATAAATGACAAGGGCTAAGGAGTAAAGTAATAACAGGCGCGCGCTAAGGAAATTGATTTTAGCGCGCTTTTTTATACTTCTTTTGCAGGAAATTGTCTTTCTATGTCAAAAACAACTTAACAATAACCTGACAGTTGCACCTGGTTATATTGCATATTGATTATTATTATTGGGAAAAATTTCAAAGTAAGTAATATGTTCAGGAGGGAGTATTGTTGAAACATAGCAGTGACCTGCGGGAGAAGTTACATAGCATTGACAGAAAGGGATACAGTGCATATAAGTCACTGCGCGGCAGTTATGCTTGGGGGCAGTATACATTGCATATAGACCACGTACAAAGTGATCCTTTTGCCCCCCCTAGCCGCATGCGCGTCCGTGTTGATCAGAAACTCGCCGGCTTACCCGTGGAATTGTATGCCAATAAGACCCGCAAGGTTGCAGTGGAAGACTTTTTGACGCGCCAATTCGCAAGGGCAATTGGGCAGAAAGCTGGAAACAAGAAAGGTTCTGGAAAAAGCGGAGTATTCGATATAGACCGGTGCGGTCAGGAGATTCTGGAACGGACGGCTATGGTGGTCAATGCGGACTATGTTGAGGCTCGATTTGTGATAGGACTCCCGGCAAGAGGGAGAACAGTAATGGCAAAAGAGGCTGCGTCCATGTTTTTTGATGTCCTTCCGCAGGTGGTTAATATGTCCTTGATGTATCAGAATCTGGACGGGCAAAGATTAAAAAAACATGTTGAAATAGCAGAAGACCAAGATTTTATGCGCCGGGAATTAGCAAAAAGAGATTTAGAGACATTTATAGGAAACGGAGCTATTTTACCGCGGGAGAGCGGAATAAGCGATCGTCCTTTAAAGGACGAAAAGGTTGTTCCTTTTCGTTCCCCGCAAGAATTGGAAGTATCCTTTAAATTGCCTAACGGTGGCACAGTTACCGGTATGGGTATAACATCCGGTGTAACTTTAATTGTGGGTGGAGGCTATCATGGTAAGTCCACTCTATTAAGGGCTATTGAACGAGGGGTATATAATCATATACCCGGCGATGGAAGAGAGATGGTTGTCACAAACGAAGGGGCCGTTAAAATAAGGGCTGAGGATGGACGCAGCGTTACCAAGGTGGATATAGGTGCATTTATCAGTGAATTGCCCTACGAGCAGGACACTTCGGTTTTTTCCAGTGATAACGCCAGTGGAAGCACCTCGCAGGCAGCTAATATTGTAGAGGCACTGGAGGTAGGTTCTGACTTGCTCTTACTCGATGAGGATACAAGTGCCACCAATTTTATGATCCGCGACGGGCGTATGCAGTTATTGGTGGCCAAGGAGAATGAGCCTATAACACCATTTATTGACCGTGTGTGTGAGCTCTCAGACCGGTTTGGGGTATCTACGATTCTAGTGGTCGGAGGCTCAGGGGATTATTTTGAAGTGGCTGACCGAGTTATTATGATGCACAAATACAGCCCTAGAGATGTAACCACGGAAGCGAAAAGAATTGCCAAAAGTCATCAAAGTGAACGTACTGCCGAGGTGAAGTGTCAACTGACCGCAGTTAGAAAGCGAGCACCTGAGCCACAAAGTTTCAAGTTGGATCCTAAAGGTAAGGTTAAGGCAAAGGGCTTGAACAATATAATCTTCGGCAGGGCTGACATTGATTTGACGCAAGTAGAGCAGCTGGTGGATAGTAGTCAAACCAATGCCATTGCGGAGATTTTAAGATACTGTGCGATACAATATGTAGATGGTGAACGGCAAATATCTGAGATAATAGATAAAGTATTGGACGATATCGATACCAACGAGTTGGATGTTATTTCACCTTTTCGTGGCCAGCACCCAGGAGACCTTGCATTACCCAGAAAGCACGAAATTGCGGCAGCCTTTAACAGGTTTCGCAAACTCAGAATAGTGCAGGTTTAAACTTTGTTTAGCTGTCCTTTTTACATTTAGAATATGGTAAAGGAGATTGATGTGATGTCTGAATCTGTCAGTACTAATCTTGCCAAATATGTTACTATTGCCGTTGATATAGCTACCAGAATTATTAGGGGCGAGTACAAAGTAGGGCAAAAGATTTTCGGCCGGTCTACCTTAGCAGGAAGGTACAATGTATCTCCAGAGACTATTCGCCGGGCTTTGACGTTATTACAGGAAACGGGCATTGTTGATGTAATGCCGGGTGTCGGAGTGGTTGTTAAATCGAATAAAGCTGCAGAAGAATACTTGGCTCGCTATAATCAAAGGCAGGTATTAGTAGATATTCAAGAGCGTCTTTCTCAATTACTTAAACAAAGAGATGCTTTAAACACGGAAATAGACAGTCTTACCAATCAATTGCTGGATTATACTTTTAAAATGGCGGGAAGGTTGCAAAGGCTAGAGGAAATTACGGTGCCTCGTAATTCAAGGGTAGTTGGAAAATCGCTGGCTGAAATTGATTTCCGGGCCCGCACAGGTGCGACAGTACTGGCAGTTTATAGGTATGGTGAGGAAATGATTTCGCCGCAGGCCCGTACGATAATTCAAGAAGAGGATGTGCTGCTTATAGTAGGCCCTCAGGAGGCAAAGAAAGAAGTACATCTTTTATTATATGAGCGGGATAATGAAGGACCTATGGCCGGTGAAGTGGATGACCAATATAATGAATCTGGCAATTACAAGGAGAATAAAGGGTAAAATGTATAACCTATGATCCTTCTGTCAATAATATACAACATAATTGGTAGTAATTAAAGCTACCACAAAGGAGGAATGGTTGTGGGCTTCAAAGATATTGAAAGCCGGGCCAAAGCTCTCGTCGACAAAAAATTCCGGGATGAACAGCAGCAGGATGAGCAACAAAACCCAGTAGAAGAATTTGACAACAGTAAAGCATAATTGACATAAAAAAGAAAGAAACCCCTTCGACATCAAATAGGTCGAAGGGGTTTCTTTATAGCGTCAGTTTTTAACCTTTCATCTTCTTAATTGCTTGTCTGATTTCGTCCACTGAGGCTTCCTCTTCAATGGTAGATATGTCACCCAAATCTTTATCTAGCCAGAGTGTTTTCATAACTCTGCGCATAATTTTACCGCTTCTTGTCTTGGGTAGTGAACCAACAAACTGAATTTCCTTCATTACTACAATTGCACCCATGGTATTTCTTACATGTTGCTTCAACTCTTGTTTTAGTTCTTCTGTGGGTTCATATCCTTCCTTAATTACTACGAAAGCACCTGCAACCTCGCCTTTTAGTTCGTCAGGCATACCTGAAACACCGGCTTCAACCACTGCAGGGTGAGTAATGAGGGCGCTTTCAACCTCAACTGTTCCGATTCTGTGGGAAGCAATTTTCATTACTTCATCAGACCGACCGGCAAAGAAAACATAACCGTCTTCATCCATAGAAGCAGCGTCACCAAGATAATAGGACCCTTTAGTGGCTGGTAAACGCTCCCAGTATTCTTTGCGGAAGGTTTCCGTATCGCCCCAAAGAGTGGATACCAGTCCGGGGAACGGTTTTCTGATTACCACGATTCCTTTTTCGCCGGGCTCTACCGGCTTACCTTCTTTATCGTCGATCACTTCAGCAACAACTCCGGGGACAGGTATATGAGCTGAGCCCGGCTTGATGGGAACAAGTCCGAGGCCGTATGGGTTGGCGAAAATAGGACCGGAGGTTTCCGTTTGCCACATGTGATCCGTCACCGGTATCTTGTTCTGGAAAACTTCCTCCTGCAACCAGCTCCAAGCGGCCGGGTTTAAAACTTCCCCTGCGCAGAAAATACGCTCAATGGAGCTCAGGTCGTGTTTTCTGGCTTCATCAATACCAAATTTCATCATTGCTCTTACACCGGTAGGTGAGAGCCAAAGAGCGGTTGCCTTGTTTTTGGAGGCAACTTTCCACCACATATCCTTTGTGGGATAATCCGGGGTTCCTTCGAACAATATAGTGGTACAACCCACCAAGAGGGGTCCGTATACATTGTAGCTGTGACCAACTATCCATCCTATATCGGAGGTGCAGAACCAGACATCTGTTTCTTTCAAGTCATAGATCCACTTGGCCATGGAATAAACGTAAACTTGATAACCACCATGTTTTTGCACCGTTACTTTAGGTTTTGCGGTGGTCCCTGACGTTGGTAATAGGAAGAGGGGGTCATTAGAGTCCATAACCTCATAATCACCACTCTGTCCTTCTCCCAGCGCTAAGAATTCATCCCAAAAGATATCGCGGCCTTCTTTCATGGCAGGTGTATTACTTTCGTTATGCTTGAGGACTGCGACCTTCTTGATTTGTTCCGGGGGACATTTAGCCAGGCCGTCGTCAACAATCGGTTTTAGGGGGAGTGACTTACCCCGGCGGGATGCTTCATCCTGGCACAATACAAACGCCGCTCCGGAAATATTAACCCTGTCGGCTACCGCATTGGCCGAAAAACCTGCAAAGATAACAACGTGTATAGCCCCTATTCTGGAGCATGCCAACATTGCCGCTGCAGATTCGATACTAGGAGGCATATAGATTGAAACTCTGTCCCCTTTTTTTACCCCCATACCACGAAGCGATGCGGCATATTTCTTAACCAGCTCAAGCAATTGAGCATAGGTAACTGCGCGTGTTTGGCCAGTTCCCCCGTTCTCTTCCACAATTGCTGCCCGTCCCGCTCTGCCACGCTCTATGTTATAATCCAGGCAGTTGTAACAGATATTTGTCTGTCCACCAATAAACCAGTCAAAATGCGGGTATTCCCAATTAAATACTTTATCCCACTTTTTAAACCAGTGAATATCATCAGCCGCCTGCTCAGCAGCATTTCCCCAAAAGCCTTCGGTGTCTTCCGCTGCCCAATCAATAAAATTTTTAACGTGTGGAGGAACTAAACCTGTTCCGACTTTCTCTTTCGTCATGCTAAAACCACCTCTTTTTATGAATTTTCTAAATATACTTTACAATATTGAAAGTGGTTTTAGGAAGTATTCTCAGGTGAAGTGTTGAAAACGGGTGGTAAATAGTTATTATTGTTTTGATACTAATAGGTCTGTAAACAATTATTTACGTTTTGTCCAACTAAGAAGACATTTGTGGCCATATTATGCCGTTTGCAACTCATATATGCAGTTCACAGGCTTATATACCCATTCAATGCAAAAAGTTATATTTATTAATAAACGTTGCCTGTAGCCTAATGTAGAATATTTTATGGTTCATATCTAAATAATACTAATTACGAAACTAAATTTTCGGAGGTTTTTACATGTCCAGGGATTACCGGGAAATTAATATATGGAAAGACGTACTGCCGAAGGAATGGCATGACTGGCGATGGCAGCTAGCCAACAGGATTGTAGCGGTGGAAGAACTGGAACAGGTTATCAATTTAACTGCAAAAGAAAAAGAGGGGATAAGGGATTCTTTAGGCAAATTACGTATGGCAGTTACCCCTTACTACGCCGCACTTATGGATCCTGATGATCCTGATTGCCCGGTAAGGAAACAGGCAGTGCCTGTTTCCATGGAACTTCAAGACGGGGATTATGAAATGGAAGACCCCCTTGGTGAGGATCAAGACTCACCTGTTCCGGGGGTAACGCACCGTTATCCGGATCGAATTTTACTGCTGGTTACTGATCAGTGTTCCATGTACTGTCGCCATTGTACACGCAGGAGGTATGCCGGGGCCAGGGATCAAGCGCGTCCCAAAAACCAGCTGGAAAAGGCTCTTGAATATATAAGGTCTAGACCAATGATTCGAGATGTGCTTTTATCCGGGGGAGACAGTTTGTGCATTTCCGATGAACGGTTAGAATACCTGCTGGGCAGTTTGCGACTAATACCACACGTAGAAATAATTCGTATCGGTACAAGAACCCCGGTTGTAATGCCGCAAAGAATTACGAATGACCTGTGTATGATAATAAAGAAATATCATCCTATATGGTTGAATACACATTTTAACCATCCTAAAGAAATTACCGAAGAAAGTAGGGAAGCGTGTAATAGACTTTTAGAAGTTGGGGTGCCCCTGGGCAATCAAACCGTACTTCTACGGGGGGTTAATGACTGCCCTTATGTTATTAAAGACTTGATGCACCAGTTGTTGCAAATCAGAGTACGGCCTTATTACTTGTACCAATGTGACTTGTCGCCGGGAATTGAACACTTCCGAACTTCGGTAGCTAAAGGAATTGAAATCATAGAAATGCTGAGAGGGCACACTTCAGGTCTTGCGGTTCCCACGTATGTGGTGGATGCACCCGGTGGCGGTGGTAAAATTCCGTTATCCCCCCAATATTTGATCTCCCAGTCGGAAAATAAGGTAATATTGCGTAATTACGAAGGAGTAATTTCTTCCTATGCCGAACCTGATAAAAAGGGCAAAAACAGTGTTGATTGCACCAAGTGCAATCTGCTGCGTGAAAAAGATGCGGTAGGGATTGCTAAGCTCATGGCAGGTGACAAAGTGAGCTTAATTCCCCAAAGTAATATTCGCATTAACAGGCGCAAGGGTAGTTACTGCTGAGAAATACAAAAACCAGGGAGGTCTTAGGGAATGTGCCAATCCACCACCGGCAATTGTAATTGCCCGGTTAAAGAAGATCGTCTGGAGGTACATAAGCGTGAAGGTTTCGAAACACAATTATGCTTGGATTTCATAAACAATCGTTTAAAAGTAAAGAGTTACTCCGGGAGTAATATGCCGGAACTGGCGAGATATTTAATAGACGTGGCTGCTAATAATGAACTGGGAAAAATTCTTTTCAATGTGCGAGAAAGAGATGCTTTGGAGTTGAAAGCCGAAGGATATATTCTAGAAGGCAAGTATCCGAGTTTTTTTAATGGCGTTACGGCATTGGGTTATTCATATTTTGTTGATCAAGCTAGACGGGAAAGTCGTTATTGGAGTAATGAAGAGGAAATCCTACAATCAATTCTAGGCAAGCCCAGGAAAGAATCAAGTGGGAGAAGCCTTCCCGGTGAGCTATCAATGCGGGTTGCTGTCAGTGATGATGCAAAGCCCTTGGCACAGCTATACAGAAAAATTTTTTCTACTTACCCTAGTCCGTTGTTGGATTCAGGGTATATTGAAGAGGTTATGACTTCACACGTTTTATTCGCCGTAGTTTTTAAAGATGATGTTCCTGTGAGCGCCGCTTCCGCTGACATGGATATTAAGAATGGGAATGCGGAAATAACTGACTGTGCCACATTACCGGATTACAGGGGACAAGGATTGTTAACATATTTAATTAGGTTTTTGGAAAAAGAGATGGACAGTAGAAATATAGGCTGTTTATACAGTTTAGCCCGGGCAGGTTCTTATGGGATGAATGCCTCTTTGTATAATTTAGGGTATTCTTTTAGCGGGCGGTTTATTAATAACTGCCATATTGGAGGTAGATATGAGGATATGAACCTGTGGATAAGGTAACGGTATGACCTTATAAAGATTCGGCGGTGAGACATTTGACCCGAAAAGGAAAACTTGTATGCCATTGTTTACAGGGAAAGAAGTGGTTAAGTGCCTCCCTAGAACGCCCTTTCTGTTATAAGTCATTGCGCATTTTAAAAAATCTTATATTAATTATGGTGGTAATATTTAGCCCATTTATTATCTGGCTTATATTATCATTTAACCGTGAATTAATAGTTGTAATGGCCAATTCGGAATGGTTTTTGGCCAGATTTCCCGCTTTGTTTGCCACTCTTAGCGAACATGTCAATACCTATGAATTTGTTTCCGGCTTTAACGAGGCTGCATTAGGCGGTCTGTTAACGCTTTTCGGTGTCATTGTTACAGTATGGTATTACCATATCACACGCATCCAGGAAGTTACTGAAAAACGGCTTTTCGTAATCGATGAACTTTTGCAGGAGCTTAAGAAAAATCGTAAAATTGTCCTGTCAATAGAACAGGAAGCTCAGATTCCTCATACTAAAGAAGGTGTTTTATTTCATAACGAGGCCTGGCATAAACTGGGTGCCGACGTTGCTCTCTTGCCCCGGCGCATTCATATGCGGCTTACTGTATTGTACGGGTGCCTGGGGCGGTGTGGGTCTATGGAAGATTACTACCGACATAAGGCGACAATCGAGCGACTTCCAGGCCTAATCACTAGTTTACATAAATATCGAACCAGCCTTAGTAAACGAGATATGATTACCTAAAGAGATGGCTTTAAAGCCATCTCTTTTTTTGCTTTGCATAACTATTCGGTTATTGTGTCGCTTTTTGTAAGACTCTTTCTGGTTACCCTCATTGGATAATATGGTAATATAAAGACAACTGAGTAAGAAATTGAAAGTTGTACGTTGTATTTAAGCTTGCATGCGTGTCAGTTAAACATAATGATGGGGGGTGATGTGAGGACATGGAGGGTATAATAAGTCTTTGGGGGTTTTTTGTAGATCGGTCAGGGACAATTCTCGATTTGGGAGTGGAACATGCTTTTCTGGTCCTGGCCTCTGTTATTATTGCCGTATTATTAGGGGTGCTGGCAGGAATCGCTATTACCTATTACCGACCTGTAGCCCAGATAGTACTATATATTTGCCAGGTTATGATGACAGTTCCCAGCTTGGCCACCTTCGGACTGCTTCTACCGATATTTGGCATAGGATTTAAAACAGGTGTAGTAGCCCTGGTTTTGTATTCTTTGCTACCTATTGTCCGTAATACATATACTGGGATTAGGGAAATTGATGATTCTGTGCTTCAGGCAGCTAAAGGAATGGGTATGGGAGGATGGACTGTATTACTAAAAGTTAAATTACCCTTGGCCTTACCTGTCATTATGGCGGGAATTAGAACAGCTACCGTTATGGTAGTGGGGATTGGTGCCATTGCGTCTTACATAGGTGCCGGAGGGTTGGGGGAGCTCATTTTCCGCGGTATCTCTCGGTATAATAAAGACATGATCCTTGCCGGTGCCGTTGTGGTCTCACTGATGGCGTTAACCGCTGACTACCTATTGCGTGTTGCTGAGAACCGCTACAATACCAAATAGAAGGTGTGTGAATTATGATCAAATTGGAAAAAGTGACTAAAGTATATTCGGACCAGGAAGAGCCGGCAGTTGATAACCTTTCTATGGAAATTAAAGAGGGGGAGGTTTGTGTTTTAGTCGGCCCTTCCGGGTGTGGCAAAACCACTACTATGAAAATGATTAATAAGCTGGAAGAACCAAATTCCGGCACTATATATGTTGACGGTAAGGATATATCAACAGTTAATTCCATTCAGTTAAGGTTGGATATAGGTTATGTGATCCAGGAAATAGGCCTGTTTCCACACATGACAATTGCAGATAACGTAGCAACTGTTCCTAGGGAAAAAAAGTGGCCCGCCGATCAAATACGTCATAGGGTAGATGAATTAATGGATATGGTTGGGCTGCCCCCTAAAATTTACCGGCAAAGAAAGCCTGCAGACCTTAGTGGCGGGCAGAGGCAGCGGGTAGGTGTGGCCAGGGCCATGGCAGCAGACCCGCCAATTTTATTAATGGATGAACCTTTTGGTGCCGTTGACCCCATTACCCGGGCCAGGTTACAAAACGAGTTTCTTCGTATTCAAGAACAAATGAAAAAGACCATTGTTTTTGTTACTCATGACATCGATGAGGCAATAAAAATGGGTGACAAAATAGCTGTAATGCGCAGAGGAAAGCTGGTTCAATACAGCAGCCCCGATGAAATTTTAAGCTCCCCGGCAAATGAGTTCGTTTCCAAACTAGTCGGTAAAAATCGTTCCATCAAACGGCTGCACCTCATCAAGGCGGAAAGTGCTTTAGATACTGGCATTAGCTTGATGGTGAAGTCAAATGTGCCGCTTGAAGAAGTAGAAAAAGTTATCGAAGCCAGCGACATAGGTGTATCGATGGTAGTAAACGGCAGCGGAAGTCTGCTGGGAACAATCTCTCTTGCAGATATTAGGGAGGCCCAGGGAATACGGACGGCCGGTGAAATTTGTCAGCCCATATTTAACACCGTGGATACCGGTGCAACCTTAAATGACGCCTTATCAGTTATGCTCAATTACGGGGAAAGCTTTGTTGCCGTTTTGAGCACGGGCAACGTGTTTGCGGGAATAATTACGCTGGGGGACCTTTTGGAGTTGGTGAAAAGCGATGCGGCCTAACCGGTTAATAGGTTGGTATGTATTTCCTGCTTTATTGATTGGATGTGCAGTTATGGTTACCGTTTACTTTGTACAAAACCCGGGCGGGCCAATGGCTGCACGCCTGCTTAGTTATGCACAGGTTTTAACTTCCACCCGGCAACATCTCATTTTAGTACTGGTATCATCGTTATTGGCAATTATGGCTGCAGTTCCCCTGGGTATCATGATTAGCAGGCCTCAATTCCGAAAAGCCGGCTTTCTAATCGAAAATGTCATTAATGTTGCTCAAACCATTCCCAGCCTGGCTATTCTGGCGCTTTTTATGACCATTCTCGGCCTGGGATTTAATACAGCTATCTTTGCCCTATGGTGTTATTCACTACTTCCTATTCTTCGTAACACTTTTGCAGGGATAAAGAATGTTCCGGAAGGCGCTATACAAGCGGCTAAAGGAATGGGAATGACGCCATGGCACATTTTGAGAAGAATTGAATTACCTTTGGCGTATCCTATTGTTATGGCCGGTATTCGTACTGCCGTTGTTATAAATGTAGGAACAGCTACTTTGGCGACCTTTATAAGTGCCGGAGGATTGGGGGAATTAATTGTTACCGGCATTTCCGTGGGACGCGACAGCCTTATTATTGCCGGGGCTCTTTTGAGCGCAATTATGGCCATCTTGTTTGATCATATATTGGGTCAGGTTGAAGCAGTATTGACCGGAAACAATTAACCGGTTAATTAACCCAACAGCTACACTTTCCCGGGTGTTAATTATCTAAATAAAGGTTAAGGGGTGGATTTGAAAATGATAAAGCTGCGTTGGCTGGCGGTTGCTGTTTGCTTGGGATTATTGATCTTTGGGGTAGTTGGCTGCGGCGGGGGAGGCTCTTCGCAAAATGACGCCGGAGAATCTGAATCTGAAATAGTTATTGAGAACTGGGTTTTTGCTGCTGACCATGAGTTTGCAGTACGACCTGACGGGCTCCCCAAACTGGAGGAAGAATACGGTTTCAAATTTGATGATGTCATGGTAATGGATTTGGGAGTTACTTACGGTGCTTTAAAAGAGGAACAGGTGGCTGTAGCCATGGGATTTGCCACTGATGGTAGAATCGGGGCTTTCAATCTGGTTAACCTGGAAGACGATAAAAAGTTCTTCCCGGTTTATAACCCGGCACCGGTTGTTCGTAAAGAAATAATGGACAAATCCCCGGAAATTAAGGACATTCTTGAACCCATTGCCGAAAAGCTGGATACGGATACCATGATTGCCCTCAACGGGAAAGTTGATGTTGACGGGATGCAGCCCAAAGAAGCTGCGGAAGAATTTTTGAACGACAATGGACTGTTAGGCGAGGCAGTAGAAGCGAGTAAAGGTAAAGTTGTGGTTGGTTCCAAGGAATTCACTGAACAGTTGATACTGGGGCAAATTACAATTTTGGCTTTGCAAAATGCAGGATTTGAAGTGGAAGACAGCACAGGTCTCGGTGGTACTGAGGTGGCACGGAGTGCACTGGAAAACGGTGAAATTGATATGTATTGGGAGTATACAGGAACCGGTTGGCTGGTGGCCCTCGAGCATGAAGAGGCAATAACTGACTCTGATGAAGCCTACCAAAAGGTCAAAGAAGAGGACTTGGAAAACAATAATCTGGTATGGCTTCCTTATGCCCCCTTTAACAATACCTATACTATCATGATGCGCGGGGTGGATGCCGAAGCTCTCGGCATAAAGAGTATCAGCGATTTAGCTGCCCAGATCAGTAGTTAATAGATTCAGAGGAGTTGAACCCGGGAAAGTAGCTGTACGGGAGAGTTAAAAAAACACAGGGAATAAATGCTTGCCATAGAGTTTAAAAATGAGAGGAGCAGGTTTTAGTAACCTGCTCCTCTTTAAAACTAAATTGTATTTTACTCAACCCACTTTGAAACTTTATCTTGATTATTTTCAATCCATTGTGCAGCGGCTTCTGCCGGCTTCAGACCCTGCTGAGTGTTGAGCATTACAGTTTCCATATCTTTCGGGGACCAATAGAAATTATCCAATATTTTATAAACATCGGGCATTTCCTCTTTTAAACCCGGTCTTACGATGGTGGCAATATGCTCTTCCCCACCGTATGAACCCTCAGGATCTTCCAAGTATTTCAGATCCCACGCGGCAAAGGGCCAGTGAGGAGTCCACTCAGTTACAACAACTGCTTCTTCGTTTTCGATTTTGCTCTTCAGTGTAGCGGTCATAGCAGCGGTACTGCTATCCTTAAGATTTAAGTCGAGGCTATAATCCTCGATAGCTTTTTCAGTAGCACTCATGATTCCGGCACCGGGCTCAATGCCGATTATCTCACCGTCTAACTCATCTTTGACGCTATTTAGTTCATCGATGGAATTAATATCCATATACGCAGGGACCGCAAGACCGATTTTAGCGCCATCCAGGTTTGGTCCCAAGTTTTCAACATTATCTTTAACTTTTTCATAATAGTCACCATGTGTGCCGGGCAACCACGCGGCTACAATGCCGTCAAAATCGCCGTTACCGATTCCTGTCCACATAATACCGGCATCAACAGCTGTAATTTTAACTTCATAACCTTGGTCTTCCAATACTTTCTTAACAACATTGGTGCTGGCAATTTCGGAATCCCATTCCACGTAACCCAGCTCCACCTGACCTTTAGCCTCTTCGCCACCTTCGCCACCTTCTTGGCCCTCTTGGCCTCCTTGGCCGCAACCAAAGAGTGCAGTAGACATGAGTGCAATAACTCCTGCCACTGCGAGCATGCGCAACAAACGCTTCATACAAATCTCCTCCTTAAACTATTTAAAAATTAAGCTTTGGCCTTTCGTTTTTCTGTGAGGCTTTGTGTAATGCGATCCAAAATGATTGCCACGATGACGATGGCCAAACCTCCTTCAAACCCCATAGCAATATCAAGACGCTGAATTCCCCGTAATACTACAGCTCCTAAGCCACCAGCACCAATCATGGCTGCAATCACTACCATGGAGAGTGAGAGCATGATCACCTGATTAATTCCCGCCATAATGGTCGGTAATGCCATTGGGAGCTGAACCTTAAAAAGTTTTTGTCCTGGTGTCGAGCCAAAGGCATCTGCGGCCTCCACCAATTCTTCCGGCACCTGCCTGATTCCAAGGCCTGTCAATCTTATTGCCGGAGGCATGGCAAATACAACGGTGGCAATTAAGCCCGGAACGTTGCCGATACCGAAGAAAAACACTGCTGGAATTAAATACACAAATGGCGGCATTGTCTGCATGAAGTCTAAAAGCGGCATTATTAGTTTGTGTGCCACCTCACTGCGGGCAGTCCAAATTCCTAGCGGGAGACCTACTATTAATGCAAGAACGGTTGAGGATAAGACAAGGGCAAATGTAGTAATAGAGGGTTCCCAAAGCTGAAGGTTATAAGCAAGTAGTAATCCCAGGGCCGTCCCTATGGCTACTTTACGGCTGGCAATCCACCATACCAGCGCCATCACTATGATTATTAATATAATCGGATGTATAAGCATTAAGGTGTCTCTAAACCCACTGACAAGAAACTCGATAATCACTGTGATTATATCAAAAACCGGCTTTAATTCGATTCTTGCCCATTCCACAATACTGTTTACCCAACTGCCAATCGGTATTTTAGGAAGTGTAAACATCTAGTCATCTTCCCCCTTTCGTACCATGCCGGCAAGTACAGCCCCACGAATGATGATACCCTGTAAAGTACCGTCATCGGATGTTACAACTACCGGATACTTAGAGTCTGCAATAATTGGAATAAGCTCCGTCAAGGGAGTACCGGGCGATACCCGGGGGATATCTTTTGTAATGTAATCCTTAATAGTATCTTTTTGAGCCTCAGCGGCTTCAAGTGCATCCTCTGCAGTGAGCAGACCCTCAAATTTGCGGTCCCTGCTAACAACAAATATGCTTGATATTCCTAATTCCTTCATACGCCTTAATGCCAAACGCGGCCCGTCCTTGGTAGTCACGGTGGTACTTGGAGATTTCATGACTCCCTCGGCTGTAAGGACTTTGGAAATGTCAACATCCTCAACAAATTTCCGTACATATTCATTGGCAGGACGGGTAAGGATTTCTTCGCCGCTCCCTATCTGGACAATGGAACCGTCTTTCATTAAAGCAATACGGTCACCAATCTTTAGGGCCTCATCCAAATCATGGGTAACAAAAATAATGGTTTTGTTCATTTTTGCTTGCAAAGACAACAATTCGTCCTGCATTTCCTTGCGAATTAAGGGGTCCAGGGCACTAAAAGCTTCATCCATCAAGAGTATGTCAGGATCACTGGCAAGGGCTCTGGCCAAACCTACCCGTTGCTGCATGCCACCACTAAGCTGTGCGGGATAGCTGTCTTCATAGCCTTTCAGCCCCACCATATCGAGCACTTTTTGAGATGCATCGCGCCTTTCTTGCAGTTCTAGGCCCTGTACTTCCAACCCATATCCTACATTATCAAGGATGGTTTTGTGTGGAAAAAGGGCAAAGCGCTGAAATACCATGCCCAGTTTCTTGCGCCGGATTTCCCGCAAATTTTCTTTGTCTGCCTGTAAAATGTCTTCACCGTCAATTAGGACTTTGCCGGTAGTAGGCTCAATCAATCTGTTTATACACCGCATCAAAGTTGACTTTCCACTGCCGGAAAGACCCATTAAGACAAATGTTTCCTGGGAGTGTACTTCGAAATTAGCATTATTAACCCCGATAGTTTGCCTTGTCTTGTCCAATATCTCATCTTTAGAATAACCTTGGTTTAACAATTCGATGGCTTTCTCAGGATGGTCGCCGAATACTTTTGACAAATTTTCTACTTTTACTTTTGGCAAGTTACCATCACTTCGCTTGTCCCCCATATTGTTTTGTCCGATATTATGTCCTTCTTTATTGTCGGTTATGTTTGATGAATCCATCACTTATTTAATTTGTCACTCCTTTGAGAATTCTTTCTTTATAAACTGCAAACAACTTTATGACTATAAACAGATTGTCAATAAGCACTAAAAAAATCCAATGTACTCGTAAATAGTATCAACTATTAAGAGACACGGTCTACAGTATTGTATCAGACAAAAAGAAACTTTGTCCAGACAAATTGTTGAAGTTTAGGTATTAAAAGTAACACGCATCTGGCAGTTGCAACCTTATTTGCTAGAATTTGCTTAAGATTATTTCATATTGATCTGGCAATTGTAGTCGCTTACTTTATGAACTTAACTTATATTGACACCTTACCTATAAATGAATATAATAAAACAAATAAAATCAAATATTTAGCCTTCGGGGTTAGGTGAAAGTCCTGACCGGCGGTAAGGTTGATGCCAAGCCCGCGAGCCCGTGTTTAAGGGTTGATCCGGTTAAAGTCCGGGGCCGACAGTTATAGTCTGGATGGGAGAAGGTTTTAGTAGGCATATTGTGTAAGGCAGTATGCCTATTATAGAGTTGTGCCTAAAAAACCCTGAAGTAATTTCAGGGTTTTTATTTTTAATAGGTGGTTTTTTATTATGGACATGTATTATATGGAAATGGCGTTACAGCTTGCTTCCCGGGCTTCAGGGCGTACAAGTCCTAATCCCATGGTGGGCGCGGTTTTGGTAAGGGATGGTGAGGTGGTTGGGCAGGGATTTCATGCCCGTGCCGGAGCACCTCATGCCGAAATAATGGCTCTTAAGGATGCCGGGGATAAGGCTAAAAAAGCTACCTTATATGTTACACTTGAGCCTTGCTGCCACTTCGGTAGAACCGGTCCATGTACCGAAGCTGTGATTGCTGCCGGAGTAAAGCGAGTCGTAGTTGCTACAACTGACCCCAACCCTCTTGTGGCAGGAAAAGGGATAAATCGTTTAAGGGAAGCGGGGCTGGAAGTGCTTTCCGGCATTATGGAAGAGGAATCACTTCATTTAAATGAAGTATTTAATAAATATATCACCACCAAGCTACCCTTTGTAGTAGCCAAGGCAGCAATGAGTTTAGATGGCAAAATAGCAACCCGAACAGGAGATTCCCAGTGGATTACGGGTAATGAATCTTTGGAACAGGCTCATCGCCTCCGTGACCGGTACGATTCCATCCTGGTGGGTATCGGTACTGTTCTTTCCGATAATCCTTCTTTAACGACCAGGTTGCCGGGAAAAGAGGGGCGTGACCCTGTGCGGATTATCCTTGACAGTTATGCCCGAACTCCGCCACAGTGTAAAATGCTCACGCAAAATTCATTTGCAACAACCTATATTATAGTAAGTAAAGATGCCCAACGAGAAAGTTTGAAGCGGCTGGAAGCGGCCGGTGCACGCATAGTCATTTTAAACAATGACAGTGATGGAATAGATGTAGATGAGTTATTGCGTTGGCTTGGGGAACAACAGATTAGCAGCATTCTGGTTGAGGGTGGTTCTAGTATTCACGGGTCGTTTTTTGCCCGGGGAATTGTGGACAAGGTAGCATGGTTTGTAGCACCTAAAATAATAGGGGGCCGTGAAGCCCCGGGACCTGTAGGAGGAAAAGGTGTTGAGGTTTTGGAAAACGCCGTTTTGCTGGACCGTATGCAAGTTTCCATGTGCGGCCGGGATATGTTAATTGAAGGTTATATTAAGAAATCTTAATTCTTTTATGTGTGGAGTGGGATAATGTTTACAGGACTTGTTGAGGAACTGGGCGTACTTCGTTCCGTCCGTAAAGGATCGGATTCTGCTTTACTCACCGTAGAGGCGAAAAAAGTATTTGATGATTTGAAAATTGGAGATAGCGTTGCAGTAAATGGTGTATGTCTTACCATTACTGATTACGAAGGAAAACTTATGACAGCTGATGTTATGTCTGAAACATTGTCCAAGAGTAATCTGGGCAATTTAAGGCCGGGGGATAAGGTGAATTTGGAAAGAGCCTTGCGCATGGGAGACAGGTTGGGAGGACACCTTGTAAGCGGGCATATTGATGGAGTGGGTACCATTGCCAACAAGGAGATATTTGATATTGCAATCCTTATAACTATAGCCGCTCCCAAGGAAGTAATGCGCTACATTATTAAAAAAGGTTCGGTAGCGATAGATGGTACAAGTCTTACCGTGGTGGATTTTGCCGGCGAGCAATTTAAAGTATCCTTGATTCCCCATACAGCTCATGCCACTACTCTGGGTCATAAAAAAAGGGGGCACTCAGTAAACTTAGAGGCAGATATTGTAGGAAAGTATATAGAACGTTTACTTGGTTACCAAACAAAAGATGAACCAGGACACCATAATTCAGGCCTATCTTTAGAATTACTTATGAAAAATGGCTTTATGTGATAAAGACAAAACTAATGAGAAAAAAGGGGATGACTTTTGGTGAGTACAATAAAATTTAGTACAATTGAAGAAGCCATTGAAGATATAAAACAAGGAAAAATGATAGTTGTTGTTGATGATGAAGACCGAGAGAACGAAGGTGACCTTATCATGGCGGCAGAAAAAGTAACCCCTGACGCAGTGAATTTTATGGCCACTCACGGACGAGGACTTATCTGCATGCCTATTACAGGTGAGCGCTTGGACGACCTTGAATTGCCTGCTATGGTAACTAATAATACTGACGCCCATGGTACAGCCTTTACAGTGTCGGTGGATTATAAAGATACTACCACCGGGATTTCGGCACCGGAACGGGCTGCCACTATCAAGGCTGTTATAGACCCTGCTACTGTGCCGGACGATTTAAGTCGCCCGGGGCACGTTTTTCCGCTTCGTGCAAAAAAAGGTGGAGTACTGCGTAGGGCGGGACATACTGAGGCCGCGGTAGATTTAACCAAGATGGGAGGACTTTACCCGGCTGGAGTTATTTGCGAGATAATGAAAGAAGACGGTACCATGGCCCGGGTACCGGAACTGGTTACATTTTGCGCACAGCATAATTTAAAACTAATTAGCATCGCCGACCTTATTGAATACAGACGCCGAACCGAAAGGTTAATTGTAAAGGTTGATGCAGCTAAGATGCCCACACGGTATGGAGATTTCACGGCTGTAGCATATGAAAGTCTTCTTGATCACAAGGGTCATTTAGCACTGGTCAAAGGTGATCTTCAATCGGTGGAAGCCCCTTTGGTCAGGGTCCATTCTGAGTGTCTTACAGGCGATGTTTTTGGCTCTATGCGCTGTGATTGTGGTGACCAGCTTGCCACTGCCTTAAAAATGATTTCCCAGGAAGAAGCAGGTGTTCTCCTTTATATGCGGCAAGAAGGCAGGGGGATAGGCTTGTTAAATAAAATAAGGGCCTATAAACTGCAGGATGAGGGCAAAGACACAGTGGAAGCCAATGAGTTATTGGGATTCCCGGCCGATTTGCGTGACTATGGTATTGGGGCTCAAATCCTTGCTGACCTGGGTCTAACCAAAATTCGTTTAATAACCAATAATCCCCGCAAGATTGCCGGTCTAGAAGGCCACGGTTTGACGGTGGTGGATAGAGTATCAATTGAAATTTGCCCCGGTGAAAAGAATAGTTTTTATCTAAGTACCAAAAAAAGAAAGCTTGGTCATATGTTGTCCATAGCCGAGAAATAATAAATTTACTGCGACAAGGGAGAGATTACTTTGCCAAAAGTTTATGAAGGCCATCTTATAGGACAAGGATTAAAGGTGGGCCTGGTGGTGGGACGTTTCAATGAATTTATTACCAGCAAGCTATTAAGTGGAGCCCTTGATTCCCTCAACCGGCACGGGGTAACTGATGATAATGTTGAGATTGCTTGGGTTCCCGGCGCTTTTGAGGTACCCATGGTGGCTAAAAAATTGGCTCAAACAAATAAATACGATGCTGTTATTTGCCTTGGATCTGTTATCAGGGGTGCTACGCCTCACTTTGATTATGTAGCTGCAGAAGTTTCCAAGGGGATTGCCAAAGTGGGAATAGATACGGATGTTCCCGTAATTTTTGGCATTATTACGGCAGATACAATTGAGCAAGCCATTGAAAGAGCCGGAACTAAATCAGGGAACAAAGGATGGGATGCTGCAGTCACCGCCATTGAGATGGCTAATTTGATGCGTGTCGTTGAATCTTAACATACTATCTTGCCAGCAGGTTGACTTCTATGGCAAAATATTTACCAGTTACACGGTTGACATCGTGGAAAGGAGATTGCAATGTCCCAACAAAAAACCGTTCAAAGCCTCGAACAAGTAAAGGGATTTGAACCGGCGCCAGACAGGAAATTGTTTTCCGCAGATCAAGAAGAAATACTTAGTGGATGGACCACCGATATTTATTTTGTCAAAACCCGTGAAATATTGCATAAATTAGATTTAGCCCAAACTCCGGTTGTGGTCGAAATTTTTCCCGGCAACCCCGGGCTTATGGCCGGGACCGATGAGGTGAAAAATCTGCTGGCCGGATTACCTATTGAAGTCACTGCCTTACCTGAAGGTGAGTTTTTCCAGGCCAAGGAAGTTGTTATGCAAATATCCGGTCCCTACGATTCATTTGGAATCTATGAGACAGCAATATTAGGCATTTTGGCCAGTTCTTGTGGTTGGGCCACCGCCTCTCGGCATTGTAAGGATGTGGCCGGGTCAAAGCCTGTGTTGTGCTTCGGGGCCCGGCACGTTCACCCTGCAGTAGCGCCGGTTATGGAGAAGTCTGCTATAACAGGAGGCGCAAGCGGGGCAAGCTGTATATTAGGGGCAAAATTAGCTGGTATGGAGCCTATGGGAACCATTCCACATGCGGTTATGCTTATTGTGGGAGATACGTTGGAAGCTGCCCGGTCTTACGCAGAAATTATGCCGGATAATTCACCGGTAATTATGTTGGTTGATACATTCAAAGATGAGGCAGAAGAATCGCTGCGCCTGAGTGAAGCGTTGCAGGAAACACTACAAGGGGTAAGGCTTGATACCGCAAGTGAGCGGGGTGGGGTCTCTCCCGGGCTAGTCAGGGAAATCAGAGCGCGCCTTGACTTGGCAGGGTTTAACCACGTGCAGATATTTGTTTCGGGCGGAGTTAACCCGGAGCGCATTCCCGCATTGGTAGATGCCGGGGCTGATTCCTTTGGTGTGGGAAGTTACATATCCGGCGCGTCGCCTATAGATATGACCATGGATATTAAAGAGGTTAACGGCAAATCGGTGGCTAAAAGAGGCCGTATTCCTGGTCGTACTGTGGCCCCGCGTTTAATTAAATTGTTCTGAGCAAAATTCATATTATAGGGGACAATAAGGTGGCAATATAGAAAAACCGGTAAGTTTTTTTAACTAAAAAAACTACCGGTTTCCTATAATTTTTTAGAAAAATAATAAAAACGGCATTAAGCCGTTTTTTTACCTTACATAATGTGGGTTTATATGGCCCGCTTAACTTTGCCACTGCGCAGACAGCGGGTGCAAACTAGAATACGTCTCGGAGTACCTTCAATCATGGCCTTTACCTTTTGTAGGTTCGGGGACCACTTACGTTTAGTACGAATATGAGAGTGACTGTACTGCATACCAGTGCGTATTCCTTTTCCACACACAGCACATTTCCTAGCCATTTCCCAACACCTCCTTTAAAACACCTTATAATTTTACCAAAATCGTTCGTAAAGTGCAAGCAATAACAAATCTATTTCTGTATCAGGTGGTTTCTTGTGGATAATAACATATTAGCCAAACCAATTCAATTTTTAAAGATGGTAGGCCCTCGGCGGGCACATCTTTTTGCAAAGCTTAATATTTTTAGCCTTGGTGATCTTCTTTATCATTTTCCCCGTGAGTATGAAGACCGCTCCCATATGCAGCCGGCCAGCAGGTTTCCACACGGTAGTAATGCAGTAGTTAAAGGGACGGTAGTGGGGTCAGAAGAGTTGCGTCCACGTAAAAATATGACCATAACGAAACTAGGTGTGCATGACGGAACAGGAGTGTTTTTCGCCGTTTGGTTCAATCAAGCCTATATAAAAAAACAGGTTCGCCCGGGTACAAATATTGTTGTAACCGGTAAAATGGATAAATCATTTGGTGTTCCGCAAATAAAAGTAACTGATTTCGAAAAAATCTCCACGAACGGTAAATTACTGCACTCCGGCCGGATTGTGCCTATGTACCCGCTTACGGAAAAGTTGGGTCAACGTACAATGCGTCAGATTATGTATTCAGCCCTACAAGAGTCGGTGCCGAGAATTAAGGAATTCCTTCCTTCTTACATCTTGGAAAAATATAAGCTGCCGTCTATAGAAGTAGCCTTAAGTAAAATACACTTCCCGGAAAACTTAAAACAGGCAGAAAATGCCAGAAAGAGGCTTGTGTTCGAAGAGCTTTTTTTGCTGCAGTTAGGCTTGGCTATCAGGCGGAGTAAACTTAGCTATAAAAAGAAGGATCACGTGTATTGCAACGGTATGGGCTTGGTTAGCCGGTTAATGCAAAGTCTTCCTTTTAACCTTACTAAGGCACAAAAGAGAGTATGGGAAGAAATTTCATCAAACATGCAAAGTTCCTTTCCCATGAATCGCCTGTTACAAGGAGATGTAGGTTCAGGTAAAACCATTATTTGCATCTTTGCCTTGTTAAAGGCTGCAGAGAGCGGGCTGCAAGGGGTTTTGATGGCTCCGACAGAAATATTGGCTGAACAGCATTATTTAAACCTAAAAAAGTATTTGCATGGATTAGGAGTTAAAGTAGTCATAGTGAGCGGTGCTGTTCCAGCAAAGGAAAGAAATAAAATACTAGATCAAATTTCTGCCGGGGAAGCTAATATAGTAGTTGGAACTCATGCTGTTATTCAAGAAACCGTACAATTCAAGAAACTTTCACTAGTAGTGGTAGACGAGCAGCACCGTTTTGGTGTAAGACAGCGGGCTATATTGCAGCGTAAAGGATTTACACCCGACGTTTTAGTAATGACGGCCACTCCAATTCCACGTACATTAACCATGACTGTTTACGGAGAATTGGACATATCTGTAATCGATGCCTTGCCACCCGGGCGGAAGCCTGTAAAAACATATGCGGTAAAGCCTACTGCATGGAATAAGGTTTACAAATTAATGCATAATCAAATTGAAGCCGGTCATCAAGTTTATCTGGTGTGTGCACTTGTGGAAGAGTCTGAAAAAGTTGATATTCAATCGGCGGTAGACACTGCGGAAAACCTGCAAAAACAAATTTTCCCTGACCACAAAGTGGGGCTTTTACATGGGCGTATGACGCCGGATGAAAAAGATAAGGCAATGTCATCCTTTAGGGATGGAAATACAAATATACTGGTGGCGACTTCTGTAATAGAGGTAGGTGTTGATGTGCCCAATGCTACGGTGATAATAATAGTCGATGCTCACCGTTTTGGTTTGGCTCAACTTCACCAATTGCGCGGCAGAGTTGGCAGAGGAGCAAGGCAATCGTATTGCATTTTAGTTTCCGAGCCGGGTACCGATGAGGCTAAGGAACGTCTGCGCGCCATGACAATGACCAATGATGGATTTCGCTTAGCCGAAATGGATCTAAAAATACGTGGGCCCGGGGAATTATTTGGTACCCGGCAATCAGGCTTGCCGGAATTGAAAATAGCGGATTGGATAAACAATATGAAAACTATGGGTTTAGCTCAATCTGAAGCATTGTCATTTATGGATGCCCACGGGGAGCATGGGAAATGCGATGGTTATAATAATCTTTTTGTAGAAATGGAAAGACGTTTTAAGCAAAAAGGTAATTATATTGATATCAGCTAAATCAATCAAAGAAAACAGAGACACACCAAGAATATCGCTAAAATCATATAAGCATGGTTAACCAGAAATGCCATTAGGGCGGGGTAAAATTACCTACATAAAGGTGCCCGGGAGATGCAATACTAACATCAAGCTAAACAGAGAGGAGGTGAAATTGATGGCACAAGGTCAAAAGACTAACAGAAAGGTTATTCCGGCTGCAGCTCAAGCTATGGAGCAGTTCAAGTGGGAAACTGCCAGCGAGCTGGGTATTCAGGTGCCGGACGGTGGGTACATGGGTGATATCCCTTCTCGGGTTAACGGTGCTATCGGCGGTAATATGGTGAAGAAAATGATTGCCGCTTATGAACAGAGCCTGGCCCAGGGGAACCAACCTGCTACCCCGCAAGTAACAAACCAAAATACTACTCCTTAACAGTAGATGGACCGGAGCATTGGTTTATCCAATGTGAACCGCCCAATCGACAGTTAAGAACCGCTTTACCCAGTGGGTGGACCGTATCGCGGTCCATCCACTGTTTTAGTAGCAGGTAGACTCCCGGTGCCAGTTTTTGATCTGATTTCTAAGATTCCCACTTCTATAAGTGGGAGTTTGCACTTTTTTTCTATGGGTGGGGTTGAATCCCCACCCATAGCCCCGATGTTTAGCTTTAGCTGAACGAGTTCACTATTAATTAATGCAGGTAAAATGCATAGTCCTCGGAACTTATGCCAGGATGAAGTGACATGGATATGCCTCCCGATACAATCTTAGCTGTAGTGTCAATAAGGATATCTACCTCCTTTGGTGTTACCGTTAAATCACCCCCAAAAGGATTAAGTACAGTTTCAATTGCATCCTTAACGGTGGGGTCCATTTGTCCTTGCTGTGGGATATAATTTCCCGTTTGCTTTAGATAGGAATCCAGGGCGTCTTTACATATGAAAGCAGCATTTACCACCGTGGGCACTCCGATTGCAATTACGGGACACCCAAGGGTTTCTTGGTTAATCCCCATGCGTTGATTTCCAATCCCTGAGCCGGGATTAACTCCGGTATCTGCCATCTGGATGGTCGTTGCTATGCGTGTTACGTTTCTCGCCGCTAGGGAATCAATGGCAATTACCAGATCCGGCTGTACCCTGTCCACGGCCCCTTTTATAATCTCGGCCGTTTCAATTCCTGTTGTTCCAAGAACTCCAGGAGCCAGCGCGCTGACAGGTCTCATGCCTCCTTGTAATTCTTGTGGTGCATAATTGAAAAGGTGCCTGGTTACTAAAGTTTGTTCCACTACCTTTGGACCCAATGCGTCCGGAGTGGCATTCCAATTTCCCAGCCCCACTACTAAAACATTTGATTCCATGGAGATTTTAAAGAGTTTTGTTAACTGCTGGCTTAATACCTCAGTAATATCTTTATGGGCCCGACCATTGTTCTCGCGAATAGCAGGGGCTTCAATGGTTATGTATTTGCCAATTGGTTTTCCCATAATTGCTGCAGCCTTCTCGTCCATAATCTGGACAATGGTAACCTCCGCCTGGTCATATTTTTCAGTAGAAACTTGAGCACCGGGAATCTCCTGGCCCGTTTTCCCACGTACTACCTCTCTGGCTTCAACTGCTAAGTCAAGATTTATGGAAAAAGTCTTAAAAAAATCAAACTCCATTGGTGCGCACTCCCTTCTTGTGGCATAGGTTTACCATGATTCTAAAAATTATACTGAAAAACCTTATTTAACTAAAATTAACCAGACAACAAATCGATTTTTTGAATTTTGTGTGTTATAATATGAAAAGTTAGTAAATTGGAAAGGCGGAAACTTTTACATTGCGCGTTATAGCTGGATCTGCAAAAAGGACAACCCTTAAAATGCCTGGCCAGGGGAAAGTTCGCCCTACGGCAGACCGTGTAAAAGAGGCATTATTTAGTATACTCGGTTCAGGGGTGCAGGAAGCGGAGATATTGGATCTATTTGCCGGTTCAGGTGCATTGGGAATTGAAGCCCTCAGCCGGGGAGGGGCAAATTGTGTTTTTGTGGAGAAAGATAAACGCGTCATGGGTACTTTAAAGAAAAATCTAGAGAATACTAAGCTCTTGGAAAGGGCCTTTTTGATCAATAATGATGTATATAAAGGATTAAAATTGTTAGCCCGCAAAGGAGCAGCCTTTGATTACATATTTATGGATCCGCCTTATGGACAGCAGTTGGAGTTGGGTGCCTTGGAAGAGATATGTTCCCTTAAATTACTTAAAAGCTACGGAATAGTGGTAGTAGAAAGTCATAAAAAACAAATGTTCCCGGATAAGGTATCGTCATTAAAAAAAGTTCGTTGCGAAAAATACGGAGATACTCTTTTGACTCTATTTAACAATCCAACTGTACAGGAAGAGGAGGAAATTCGTTGCGAGTAGCAGTTTATCCGGGAAGTTTTGACCCCGTTACATATGGTCATTTAGATATTATTGAACGTGTTGCTGTGCTTTTTGATCGGGTAATAGTTGCGGTATCCCGAAACCCTGGGAAGACTCCCTTGTTTGCTGTGGAGGAAAGGGTAGACATGTTGAGGGAAGTTTTAGGTCCATATTACAACGTGGAAGTTGATTCCTTTCACGGTTTAACTGTTAATTATGCTAAGGATCAAGGAGCACAGGCAATAATTAGGGGACTGCGGGCTATTTCGGATTTTGAAAACGAGTTAATGATGGCCTTAACCAATAAAAAATTGGAAGTTTCCGTAGAAACAATTTTCTTAATGACCAGGGCTGAGTATTCATTTATCAGTTCCACTGCAGTTAAGGAGATAGCGTTTTTTAACGGTTGTGTTCGGGATATGGTGCCTTCTCTGGTTGAAGAACGTTTGCGTGATAAGTCAATTTGCCCTTAAGTACGCTACGGGAGGGATACTGGTGGAGATATTTAATATACTTAACGAGTTAGAAGAGTTAATAGAAACCTGTCCTAAGGTTCCTATGACAAGCAGGGTTTTAGTGGATGAAGACAAATTGCTCGATTATTTAGACCGCATTCGAACCTCGTTGCCCGAAGAAGTACGGCAGGCTAAATGGGTGGTACAGGAAAGGGAAAAAGTGATTGCCGATTCTAAGCAGGAAGCTATACGTATTATTCAAGACGCAGAAAATGAATTGCAGACTCGGGCAGAGGAATCGGAAGTGGTAAAAAAAGCGCAGGAAATTTCTGAAGAACACCATCAGCAGGCACAAGAAATAGCATCACAAATTAAGCAGGGAGCGTACCAATATGCTGATGATATTCTTGGTGAATTGGAAGATAATTTAATCAAAGTGTTAGAAGGAATTAGAGATGGAAGAAATGAATTAAAAGAGTCTAAGTAGAGGGCGTTTAATCGCCCTCACTTTTTTGCGCAATTTAACACATATTCCCAATTGCAATATTTTTCCGTATTTTCCTGGGCAATTCTTATGCTTAGCTTGTCATCAGGTCTTATGTGTCTAGATACCTCGTTAATTTTCTCAATTGTTGTGTACGTATCATAATGGACTAAAATAACAGGTACCTCCTTTTCCGCTGCCCGGGCAACAACTTTTACATCGGGATACAGCCCGCCGGTAAGAATCAGGGCCGAGGTGCTTGTCTCCAACGCGGCTAGTGCAAGGTCCGCCCTATCTCCCCCGGTAATAATTGCTTTGTTCGGGGCCCGCCTTAAATATCCCAAGGCACTTTCCAAAGTCATGGCTCCGATAACTACATCCTCAATAAGCCTGTCCATGCTGTCCTCACCGGTAAGAATCTCTCCACCCAGTACTTCATAGTACTCTGCAACGGTAGGAGAGGCCATGTTGGCACGTACCGGTATAATTCCTACGGTCTTCAGGCCCTTTTCTTCCAGCACCTTTTTATAAACCCCTTCAGTTTTTGAAAGTAACGGTCTGGGTACATTGTTAAATATATTTCCAATAACTGAAATTCCATGATTTAAAAAGTATTTATTATAGAAAATTGCCTGGTCAAGGCTAAAGTCATTTTCGATTCTTATCATGAATAAAGCAACGGCGTCCATCTTCTCAGCCAGGGCAGCCGCATCCAGGCCAAATGAGGCCAGTATGTATGGGTTGCCTGAGCCGCCAATGATAACTATGTCGCTATTTTTGGCAATTTTTTGATAAGATGATAATATTTGCTCCAAAGACTCCATCTTTTTATATCCGGATAAATATGATGGTCCCGCAATACACGGTACAATGGTATCAAGGGAATGATCCATATTTAAAACCCGCTGCATTAGTGAAGCATCTTCGTCCTTTTTAGCTCCCCCCATGGTATTACCCACTGGTTTGAAATAAGATACTTTATATCCTTCCTGCTGTAATTTTAAGGCCAGACCAACGGCCATAGCTGTTTTTCCGCTTCCTGTAGGACCTAAAGTGTATATGTTTTTCACGGGAAACACCTCACGAAATAGTTATTTTAATATCCAGGGCTGATGCTCCATCGGGGTATGCAAACACAGGATTGATGTCCATTTCCGTGATCTCAGGGAATTCTATTGCCAGCCTTGCCACCCGGTCGATAAGATTAGTTACGCCCTTAATGTCTGCCGGCTTATCTCCTCTGTAACCCCGAAGTAGGGTATATGCTTTTGTTTCGCGGATCATACTTTCTATTTCTTTCTCGGTTAAGTCCCGGGCGAGTCTGAAGCTAACATCCTTAAGCAGGTTAACGTAAATGCCTCCCAGGCCAAAGGCGATGAGGGGCCCAAATTGTACGTCTCTGCTCATTCCGACGATTAATTCCACCCCTTTAGGCATCATTCTTTGCACTTCTATGCCGTGGATTACTACGTCGGGTAAATATCTTTGGATGTTTTCGTTTATTTCAACAAACCCCTTACGCACTTCGTTAGGGCCATTTAGATTTATTTTGACTCCCCCCACATCTGTCTTATGTAAAATTTTGGGGGAAGCTACCTTTAACACTACCGGGTAACCCATTTCATCAGCTAGTTTTGCCGCTTCATCCGGGCTTTCGGCCAGTTCAACCGGGGCGGCAGGAATCCCGAAAGCTTTAGCCACTTGCGCTGTTTCATTGCCCAGCAGTACCAGTCTACCGTCATCCCTTACGGAGTTAAAAATTTGTTTAACTCCCTTTATATCAGTTTCTTGCTTACTTTCATACTTTTCATCTTCAAATCTTTGCTGTAATTCAGCATACCGACTCATGCCGGCAAGGGCATGGATGGCCGGCTCTGGAAATATAAAACTGGGGACACCTTCCTGTTCCAGTACTTTAGATCCTTCTTTAAGTGTTTCGCCGCCCATATATGCTGCAAATACAGGTTTTCCTGGGTATATCCGGTGAACCCGAGTTACTTCCCTGGCCGTGTTTACGGAGTCTGTAACTGCGGTGGGGCAAACCAACACAAGGGCACTGTCTACTCCTTCATCGCTCAGAGCTTTCTCCAGCGAAAAACTATAACGGTCGGCTTTAGCATCACCTAAAACATCTACAGGGTTGTAAATATTCGCCTCAGCCGGCAGGCTGTCTCTTAGCTTGGAAATAGTTTCTTTATCAAATCTAGCCATCGCCAGTCCTGCGTTCTCAATGGTATCGGTGGCAACAATTCCGGGCCCGCCCGCATTTGTTATCACGGCAACTCGTTTTCCTTTTGGAACCGGCTGCCGGGAAAAAGCGATGCCCAGGTCAAATAGTGCGGGCATGGTATGAGCCCTGATCACTCCGCACTGGCGAAAAGCGGTTTCATAAGCAACGTCACTGCCGGCAAGTGCCCCGGTATGTGAAGAAGCTGCCTGTGCCCCGGCCTGGCTGGTGCCGGATTTGAGAATTATGATCGGCTTTTTCTTACTGGCCTTTGATACTACGTCTAAAAAATGTTCCCCGTCTGCTACGTCTTCGATGTAACATAAAATTACTTTTGTATTCGGATCATCCGCCGCGATGGCTATGCTGTGAGTTTCCGTAAGATCCGCTTTATTTCCCAAGCTGATTACCTTACTGAATCCGATTCCTGTAGCTTTGCTCCAGTCGAGAATTGCCACTAACATGGCACCGCTTTGAGATATGAATGCTATGTCACCCTTGGTCGGGTAAACTCCGGAAAAGGACGCATTAAGCCCCGAATGTGTGTCCATGACGCCAATGCAGTTAGGGCCCAGTAAACGCATGCCGTAGTTATGACATGTGGAAACAAGTTGTTTTTCTAGTTCCATTCCTTCATGCCCTATTTCTTTAAAGCCGGCTGAAATGACCACCAGGTGTTTAACACCTTTTTGTCCGCATTCCTCTGCCAGTTGCACAGTATGTGCAGCAGGAATGGCCACAGCTACCAGATCCAATCTGCCATCGATGTCACTAATCGATGGGTAGCATTTTAAACCCTCAATTTCATTTTCTTTGGGGTTGATGGGATATATTTTCCCTGTGAAGCCGCTTTGAATCATATTTTTTACTATAGCATTGCCTATTTTCCCCGGCGTTTTGGAAGCACCAACGATGGCCACGGATTGAGGAGTAAAAAAATCTGAAAGCCCATTCATATTTATTCACCTTCCGGTAGGGTCAAATTAGGTACAAACTATAAATTAGGTTATCCAGGCCTTTAATTACAAATGCATGGAGGTTTTAATTTTTGCAAGAAGGGTTTGTTTTTTTTAAAATATCCCTACATTTTACGTGCAAAAATGCGGAAAACGTTAACAGCTAGGCATGCCAACAAGGAGATGACTATAAAAACGGCCAGAATGCCAAAAAACAATAACAGGCTGTTTTTTATGAAGATCAGGGTAGTGCCCAAACCCGTTTGGTTGTAGGCATTAAAAACAGTACTGGTATTTATTTTAGGTTCAAATAAATTATAAAAAACCACGGTATACATACCGGCCAGAAAAGCATGAAATATGCGCGCAGCGATAAAGAGTCCAAGTCTAATGTCGGTATGGGCAATCATACTTGCTACTTGTGCGATGACGGATAAACCGCTCCAGGCGAGAATGAATGATACAGCTACTAATTGTTGTAGTAAAGGAGCACTGGCCTCGCTGGCTAGTTTTGTACCCATGGTCATTTCAAAGAGGCCACTGGCAACCGCACTTAATACGCTGGCTGATACACCTACCGGGATTAATATTTTACCAAGAGCTGCGGCAATTAATCCAATTACGCCTAATTCGGTGAGTACGTTAATAATAACCGCAAACAAAATAATAAAGCCGCCAATATTAAGCAGGTTGTTTATTGAGTTTTTGACCGCATCCCCCATTATTTTCCCGAAAGGGCGGTTCTCCTGCCTCACAATGCCTAGCATCTCTGCCAGCGCCTTAGCCGGTATCAGGTGTATTTTGGTACGCGGTTGCGTTGATTTTTCTTTTTCGCTTCTTCCGTAGAATCTGAGACCTAAGCCCAAGGTAAGGTTTGCTGTATAATGAGCGCCTGCAATTACCAGCCCCACCGCAGGGTTGTTGAACATTCCCACCGCAACGGCAACCAGCATAAACAGGGGGCTTGAATTGTTGGTAAATGACATCAGTCTTTCCGCTTCCACCCTTGAACACAAGCCCTGGCTACGCAGGCGGGCAGTGACCATGGAACCAATTGGATAACCACTGGTAAAACCTATGGCCATCACAAAGGAACCTGTTCCCGGGACATTAAAGAGAGGGCGCATCACCGGTTCCAGTAATACACCCATAAAGTGTACAATACCAAAACTCATTAATAATTCGGATGCGATAAAAAAGGGAAGCAAAGCGGGGAAAACAATATTCCACCATGCATTCAGCCCGGCAACAGAACCTGCAAAGATAATTTTGGGGTGAGTTATCATGATAATAATGAAACTTACCACTGTGACTCCTAATAGAACCCTTGGTAGCGTGTCTTTATGCAGGTACAATGTCTGAGTGAAACTTGTTCGAAACATTAGTATAAGTATAACCATTACCAACATCCAAATTAACGTCATGGAAAGTAATTCAGTCCCTTCTCTCTATTCTTTGAAATATATGAATTTAAGGGGACGTAAAATGACTGCCGGCAGAATAACCTGTACAAGTCCAATCCTTGACAATGGATAGAACTGTTTATATAATTGAATTTGTTATATCGGAGGGATAATATGATCAGGCTTAACGTTAAGGGTTTAAAAGAAGAAAGAGGCAGGCAAGATCATTATGACTTGGATGTTAGTCTACCGGAGTTAGACAGTAGTGAAGGTCAAGTATCTTTTGCCGGGACCCCTGATATCCATGTTGACATAACAAATACCGGGATGTGTTTGCTTGTTACCGGATCAATTGATACCAGTGTCAACACAAAATGCGCAAGATGCCTTGCGTCCTTCAAATATCCCGTCCATGCCGATCTGTTTGAAACCTATTATGACAAAGAGAAAGGGCTCTCTCAGAATGCAGAGGAAGGGGAAGACTATGTTCCTTATTCTGGAGATGAGATTGACATTCAGCCTGAGGTCTTAAAAGCCATTATTCTAGCCATGCCTATCCGGGCGCTCTGTAGTGAACAATGTAAAGGCTTATGCCCTCAGTGTGGATGCAACCGGAATGTTAAGGAATGTGATTGCCGTGAGGAGATTGTAGATTCAAGAATGGCAAAACTGAAGGAATTGTTGAAAAGGGGGGAGAAGAATGGGGGTTCCTAAGAGGAAAAGGGGTAAGCAGCGTAACCGCCAGCGCAGGGCAACTCAAAAGTTAACAGCACCTAAGCTGGTAAAATGTACGCAATGCCATAGCTTTACGGTATCTCACCGGGTATGTCCCGAATGCGGTTATTATAAAGGGACAGAGGTTGTAGCCAAATAAAAGGTAAATTTTCCAAATAAGTTCCGAATTTTCGGGGCTTATTTTTTATACTATTTTTATACTATAATGAAAGTGTACCTTGCCATATATATGGCAAGGGGCTAAGGTTTAAAGTATTAATAAGCTCGCGTTAAGGAACTAATTTAAGCGCGTTTCTTTATTGCTTTTTTTTCCAACGTGATTTATACTACACTTTAGTACCTGGTACTAATATAATATTAGGTGAGTTGGTTTGAAAAACGCATTGTCAAAGGTGACTAGGCAAAGACTTTTACAAAAATATATCGAAGGGAATCCCTTTTTAACCGATGAAGATTTAGCACATACCCTTGGTGTTAGTATTCAGACTGTTCGTCTCGACCGTTCCGAAAAGGGTATCCCGGAGATGCGTAAACGTCTAAAAGAGGTAGCTCAAAAGGTTTATGCGCATGTCCGTTCTCTTGACCGGGAAGAATTGGTCGGGGAGCTGGTGGATGTAGAAGTGGGTAGTTACGGGGTTTCCATTTTAAATGTAACTGATAATATGACTTTACAAAAAACGCGAGTAGCAAGGGGGCACTTGATTTTTGCCCAAGCAAATTCTCTGGCTGTAGCTCTTATTGACACCGAAGTTGCGCTAACCGGGACATCTAAGATTAGCTTTAAGCGTCCAGTATATGAAAGCGAAAATGTGGTTGCCCGGGCGACTATTACCAGAAAAAAAGGAAATAAATACATGGTAAGGGTTGCTTCGCGAGTAGGCGAAGAAATCGTTTTTGAGGGAAAGTTTCTGATTTTTGCTATAGCAGAGGAGGTCTGGCATCGGTGAATATTGCCGTTGATGCCATGGGTGGGGATTTTGCCCCCCGTGAGATTGTCCTTGGGGCGGTGCGTGCACACCGGGAACTGGGGATAGAAGTGAGTCTAATAGGAGACGAAAATATAATAGTAAAAGAATTAAAAGCGCTAAGCGCTGAAGATGTAACGGTGGTACATGCACCTGAAACCATTGGAATGCACGAGTCACCTGCAGTAGCAGTGCGACGCAAGCGCAACTCTTCCATCGTAAAAGCTGTGGAGTTAATGAAAGGCGGGAAAGCCCAAGCAATGGTCTCAGCTGGCAGTACAGGAGCTGTAATGGCGGCCTCATTGCTTTACTTGGGCAGGATTAAAAGTATCGGCCGGCCGGCTATAGCTACTCTTTTACCTAACCGCACCCGGTGTACATTGTTGTTAGACGCAGGGGCAAATTCAGATTGCAGTCCCAAGCATTTACTGCAGTTTGGTATTATGGGTTCTTTGTATTCTAAGCTCATACTGGGGGTTAAAAACCCTGCCGTAGGGCTCTTAAATATAGGAGAAGAGGAAACCAAAGGAAATGAACTAACACTTGGTACCTATCCCCTGTTAAAAGCTTCAAACGTTAATTTTATCGGGAATGTTGAAGGCCGGGATGTGTTTAGTGGCGTTGCCGATGTAATTGTATGCGACGGTTTTGTGGGAAATGTTGTTTTGAAAACCGGTGAAGGACTTGCTACAACATTAATGGGCGCTATTAAGGAAGAGGTCGCCAAGAGCATGAGGGCCAGGTTGGGAGCAATTTTGACCATACCGGTATTGAAGGAGATAAAACGTAAAATGGATTACTCAGAATATGGGGGTGCCCCGCTATTAGGGGTGAATGGAATAACCATTATAGCGCATGGAAGTTCGAATTCAACAGCCATTAAACATGCCATTCGAATGGCAAGAGATTCTGCAGAAAAGGATATCGTATCCGCCATTCACAGCGGAGTCGCCGATACAGCAGGCCGGGAGGTGAATTACGGTAATGCCTAAATCTACTTACAGGGCGGGCATCACCGGCCTGGGGGTGGCTGTACCAGATAAAGTCTTAACCAACTTGGACTTACAACAGATGGTAGATACTTCGGATGAATGGATCCGAACTAGAACAGGGATCAAAGAGAGAAGAATTGCCGATTCAGAGCAAGCTGCTTCTGATTTAGCGGTTGATGCCGCTAGCGAGGCGCTTAAAGACGCCGGGTTAAGGCCGGAGAGTGTAGATCTGATTATAGTGGCTACTAATACTCCGGACATGCTAATGCCCGCTACCGCTTGCATGGTTCAGGACAGGTTGGGAGCGGCAAATGCGGGTGCCTTTGATTTGCTGGCCGGTTGCACAGGCTTTCTTTATGCCCTGTCCGTGGGTCATCAGTATATTGCGTCAGGCACATTTAAGACAGTCCTTGTTATCGGTGCCGAAACGCTTTCTAAAATAATTAACTGGAAGGACAGAAACACTTGTGTTCTTTTTGGTGATGGTGCCGGGGCGGCTGTCCTGGAAAGGGTTCCCGATAATAGAGGTATCCTTTCTACACGGCTTGGCTCTGATGGTAGCGGCGGAAAGCATCTGAAAGTACCGGCCGGAGGTTCTCGCCTGCCGGCGTCTGAAGCCACAATACAGGAGAACCTTCACTATGTGACTATGAATGGCAGAGAGGTTTTTCGGTTCGCCGTTCGTGCCATGGGTGAAGGGGCCATGGAAGTGATATCGATGGCAGGCTTAGCGCCTGAAGATATAAACTTTTTTATTCCCCATCAGGCTAATATCCGAATTATTGAAACGGCCGCACGCCGGGTAGGAATTAACATGAATAGGGTGCTGGTAAATGTAGATCGGTTTGGTAACACTTCCACGGCCTCTATACCAATTGCACTATACGAGGCTGTAAAGCAGAAGAAAATAAAAGACGGTCAAAATATAATCATGGTTGGTTTTGGTGCCGGACTGACGTGGGCCGGCCTGGCCGTGAAATGGTACCAAAAACAGTAGGTTTGTGAACAGAGGGAGGAGGGGTAATATCCGGACATCTATTTGCGATTTGTTAAATATAAATTATCCAATTGTTCAGGGAGGTATGGCCTGGGTTTCCACGGCCCCTTTGGTTGCGGCAGTAAGTAATGCCGGCGGATTAGGTATAATCGGGGCTGGTCAGGCCCCGCCGGAGTATGTTCAGGAACAAATACAGCAGGCTAAACGACTGACGGATAAACCCTTCGGCGTTAATGTTATGTTGATGTCACCGTATGTTGATGATATTATAAATGTTTTAATTGAGGAAAAGGTGCATGTAGTTACCACCGGCGCCGGTAATCCCGGCAAGTATGTAAAACCACTTCAGGATGTAGGGTGCAAAGTTATTCCCGTGGTGGCCTCTGTTGCACTGGCTCGTCGTTTAGTGCGCAGTGGTATTGACGCACTGATTGCCGAGGGTCGTGAATCCGGAGGTCATGTGGGTGATCTGGGCACACTCCCGTTAGTGCCACAGGTTGTTGAGGCAGTAGAAGTTCCTGTTATCGCCGCCGGGGGTATATATGACGGAAAGGGAATGGTTGCTGCTTTGGCTCTGGGAGCACAAGGGGTGCAAATGGGCACCAGGTTTATGTCTGCCCAAGAATGTGCCATTCACCCTAAAGTGAAAGAATGTCTTGTGAAAGCCAAGGATAGGGATACAGTGGTGACAGGTGTGTCCACGGGGCACCCGGTAAGGGTATTAAAAAACAAACTCAGCAGGCAGTTTGAGGAATTAGAGAAGAAATGTGCCGCCCCGGAGGAGATTGAAAAACTGGGTGTGGGGCGCTTGCGAAGTGCTATGGTTGATGGTGACGTGGAATTTGGTTCGGTCATGGCCGGCCAGGTTTGTGCTATGATTAAAGAAATACAGCCTGCAGGCGAAATAATTAAGCAAATTGTAGATGAGGCCCGAAATATCATAAGCCAACTGGAACAACGGGCGGTGAAAGAATAATGAAGCTGGCTTTAGTTTTTCCGGGGCAGGGTTCTCAGTATGTTGGTATGGGGCGAAATATTTATGAAATGTATCCCCGGGCAAGAGAGATCTTTGAACGTGCAGATGCTCGCCTGGGAATAAATCTGAGCGGCATGTGTTTTGAGGGTCCCGAGGATGAGTTGGCCAAGACTGTCAACGCCCAGCCGGCAATCCTTACAGTCAGTGTTGCTTACCTTCAGGTAATAAATGAATTGGGCTTAAAAGCACACGCAGCAGCAGGGCATAGTTTGGGAGAATACTCTGCCCTGGTTTCTGCCGGTAGCATTGATTTCGAGGATGCTGTTCAACTGGTTCGCAAGAGAGGACTGTTTATGCAAGAAGCTGTGGCCTTAGGCCGCGGGGGTATGGCTGCGGTAATGGGTCTGGATGTTAAAGCCGTACAGGAGTTGTGTTTAAAAGCATCTTCCCAAGGAGTTGTGGAGGCGGTAAACCTTAATTGCCCCGGGCAGGTTGTAATTGCCGGTGAAAATGAAGCACTTGATGCAGCATGTAGCCTAGCAAGAGAATGGGGGGCAAAGCGCTGCATAAAACTACCTGTAAGCGCTCCTTTCCACAGCAGTCTTATGCGCCCGGCCGGGGATCGTTTGGCGGGAGAATTGGATGGACTGTCCATAAATGACCCTGAGATTCCGGTGGTAGCAAATGTAAGCGCAGATTATGTGCACTCCAGAGCCGAAATAAGAAAGGCCCTGAAGGATCAAGTTTACAGCCCGGTGCGCTGGCAGGAGTCAGTGGAAAGATTACTTAGTGACGACTACCAGGTATTTTTAGAAGTTGGGCCAAACAAAGTGTTAACAGGCCTTACCCGCAAGATTAACCGCCAGGTAACTACATTCTGTACTGACACCGGTTCGGAGTTGGAATCGATTCTGTTGCGGGTAAAGGAGGTTATTTAATAAATGAGGGTAAATAATAAAGTAGCATTGGTTACTGGTTCGTCCCGGGGTATTGGCAGAGCTATAGCCCTGGAATTAGCCCGGCAGGGTGCCCACGTGGCAATAAATTGCGCTTCCAGAATTGTGGAGGCAGAAGAAGTTAAGCAGGAAATTGAAGCTATGGGTAGACGGGCAGTGGTTGTACAAGGAAATGTAGCCGATCCCGGCTTTGTTGATGGCATGGCTAAAGAAATAACAGCGTCTCTCGGTAAAGTAGACATTCTCATTAACAATGCGGGTATAACCCGTGATAATTTGATATTGCGTATGAAAGAAGAGGATTGGGATGCTGTAATGCAAGTAAATCTTAAGGGAGCGTTTTTGTGCGCTAAGACGTTTTCCCGGCAAATGCTAAAGGCCCGGTGGGGACGTATAATAAATATTTCTTCGGTGGTAGGAATAATTGGTAATCCGGGGCAAGCTAACTATTGTGCGGCGAAAGCAGGACTTTTAGGTATGACTAAGTCACTGGCGCGGGAACTGGGTTCCCGAAATATCACTGTTAATGCTGTTGCCCCGGGCTTTATTGCCACTGAGATGACAGCTCAGTTGTCGCAGGAAAAGGAGCAGGAGATGCTTAAGCAGGTCCCCGCAAACCGCCTGGGCACCCCTGAAGATGTTGCATCTATAGTTTCCTTTTTAGCTAGTGAAGGTGCAGGTTATATTAACGGGCAGGTATTGGCAGTAGATGGTGGCATGAGTATGTAATTAGGCAAGGGAATTGATGTTTTCAATTAAATCGTGCAGGGAGGTAAAAAAATGAGTGAAATTGAGAGAATTAAGGAAATTATTGTAGAGCAGTTGGGTGTGGATGCGGCAGAGGTAAAAGTGGAAGCATCTTTTACAGAAGACTTGGGGGCCGATTCCTTGGATATAGTGGAATTGGTTATGGCTTTAGAGGAAGAATTCGATCTGCAAATTCCTGATGAGGATGCCGAAAAGATTCGTACTGTGGGAGAGGCTGTACAGTACATTAAAGATCACCAGTAATGTACGGCCGGTCATGTTGGGTTAACTGTCCCGGCTTGTGATTACCATGCCGGGACGCATAACAGATCTTTGGCAGTGAAACCGGAGAAATTACGAAAAGATATAAAGAAAAAAACGGAGTGAGAAAATGCATAAACGGGTTGTTATTACGGGACTGGGCGTGGTAACGCCATTGGGTACAGGGCTGGAAAGGTTTTGGTCCAACCTGATTGATGGTGTTTCAGGAATTGGTCCTATCGCCAGGTTCGATGCCGCAGACTTTAGTACCCGTATAGCTGGAGAAGTAAAGGATTTCAAAGCGGAAGATTATATGGATCGTAAAGCAGCCAGGCGAATGGACAAGTTTTCTCAATTTGCGCTGGCATCGGCAGGCATGGCCCTGAGCCATGCTGAGCTTGATTTGGAAAAAACAGATAAGGACCGTGTAGCTGTAATTATGGGTTCTGGCATTGGTGGCCTGGAAACCCTGGAAAATCAAAAAGAAACCCTTTTGAGCCGTGGACCGGGAAGGGTGAGCCCCTTTTTTATCCCCATGATGATTTCCAACATGGCTGCCGGACAAATTGCAATTAATTTTGGCCTACGTGGTCCTAACCTTACCACTACCAGTGCCTGTGCATCGGCTAATAACGCCATCGGGGATTCCTTTAAGTTGTTGCAGAGAGGACAGGCGGATGTGGCCATCACAGGTGGGGCTGAGGCACCTATAACACCACTGGCCATTGCCGGTTTTTGTTCCATGAAAGCCATGTCTACCCGTAATGATGAGCCGGAACATGCAAGTTGTCCGTTTGACAAAGAAAGAGATGGTTTTGTAATTGGGGAAGGGGCAGCAACATTGGTTTTAGAAACACTGGAGCACGCCCAACGGCGGGGAGCCCATATTTACGCTGAAATTTGTGGGTATGGCAGTACCTGCGATGCTTATCATATATCAGCCCCGGATCCTGAAGGTAAAGGTGCCGTGTTAGCCATGCAAATGGCCCTTAAAGATGCCCAAATGAAGCCGGAAGAGATAGATTATGTGAATGCCCATGGTACTTCCACTGCTCCTGGTGATAAAGCAGAAACACTTGCTATTCACGAGGTATTCGAGGGACACGCATCCAAGCTGGCGGTAAGTTCTACCAAATCGATGACCGGCCATTTATTAGGAGCTGCCGGTGCTATAGAGGGTGTGGCATGTGTGATGGCTATTAAACAAGGGCAAATCCCACCGACTATCAATTATAATACCCCCGATCCGGAGTGCGATTTGGACTATGTTCCGAATCAATCTAGGAATATGCACGTTCGCGCAGCAATTTCTAATTCCTTTGGATTTGGCGGACATAATGTTAGTCTGATATTTAAGAGTATTGATTAAAGTTTTGTTTTAAAAAAGAGTACAATAACCTTTAGTGAACTCGTCCATCTAAAGCTGAACATCAGGGCTTAAGAGGAAAGGGGACACACCTCCTGCAGAGGAATGTCCCCAACTGGTGGGATTCCACCCCACCTGAAGTAAAAAGAGGAACTCCCACTTATAGAAGTGGGAGTCTTAGAAATCAGATAAAGATAACAGGTGAGAAAATGTCTTTCAATACGTGCATGGAAAACCTCCGAAGAGTGCTAAACATAGACTGGGAGCGAATTTCTCTCTTGCAAGAGGCCCTAACTCACAGTTCATATGCCTACGAGAATAAAGGTAAGGCAAATATAAAACATAATGAACGCCTAGAATTCCTTGGTGATGCTGTTCTTGAACTGATCATAAGTGAACACTTATTCTTATTGTGTCCGGACAAGCCGGAGGGGGAGTTAACTAAAATGAGGGCCAGGATAGTTTGTGAGCCCTCCTTAGCTTCCGTTGCCCGTAAATTAGATCTGGGCAGGTCTATGTTTATGGGAAGAGGAGAGGAGCGTTCAGGCGGCCGAAAGCGTCCTTCAATTCTAGCTGATGTGTTTGAGGCACTGCTGGGGGCATTATACTTGGACAAGGGGTTCCATTTAGCCAGAGATTTTGCCTTAAGAGAGCTTGATGAAGTTTTGCAGGGGGTTTTAAGCGGGACATACGGAAGGGACTTTAAGACTGAATTACAGGAATATCTGCAGCAGCGCTACAGTGAACCTGTAAAGTACCAGTTAGTACGTGCAGAAGGGCCTGATCACGATAAGACTTTTACTGTTACTGTAAGCCACCGGGGAAAAATACTGGGTGAAGGACAGGGGCATTCTAAAAAGGAGGCCGAACAGGAAGCCGCCAGAATGGCTCTAAATGTCCTAGAAAAGGAGTAAATAAGCCGGAGGTAGTATTTTTCATGGGATTATTTAAAAAACTTAAGGACAGCCTGGGCAAGACTCGCCAAGGGTTTGTGGAAAAAGTTGAGAACTTAGTCACAGGACGTAAAAATATTGATGAAAGCCTTTATGAAGAACTCGAAGAAATTATGATAGAGGCTGATATGGGCGCTGATGTTGCTATTGACTTGGTAGAAAACCTTCGCCAGGAGGTAAGGCAGCGCAAAATTAAAGAAGCCGAAGCGGTAACGCCGTTATTACAGGAGTTAATTCAGGACGTTCTAGGCGGGGAAAACCAGGCATTAAAGCTTAATGTGCCCGGGCCGGTTGTGGTTATGGTAGTGGGTGTTAACGGGGTAGGTAAAACTACAACCATCGGAAAGCTGGCTTACATGTGTAAGTCTCAGGGCCAAAAAGTTATTATCGGGGCAGCGGACACTTTTCGGGCAGCGGCCACAGAGCAGCTGGAAATATGGGGACACAGGGTTGGGGTAGATGTAATTAAGCACCAGCATGGTGCTGACCCTGCGGCGGTGGCGTATGATTCGCTGCAGGCAGCTAAAGCTCGTAATGCCGATGTCCTGATTATTGATACTGCCGGTAGATTACATACAAAAAGCAACCTAATGGAAGAGCTTAAAAAAATTTATAGAGTTTTGCGGCGGGAAATTCCTGAAGCACCTCACGAAACCCTATTAGTTCTTGATGCTACCACCGGGCAAAATGCTATTAGCCAAGCCAAACTGTTTAATGAAGCAATAGACTTAACAGGTATCGTTTTAACAAAATTGGACGGAACGGCCAAAGGTGGGGTTATTATTGGTATTAACGAATCTTTGAATATACCGGTGAAACTAATTGGAATCGGTGAGGGATTGGATGACTTGCGGGCGTTTGATGCTGGAGAGTTTGCAGCAGCTTTGTTCACAAAAATAGATAATAGGGAAGATGAACATGAAATAGAGTAAATGAAAAAGTAAGGCTAGCTAGCCTTACTTTTATTGTATCCCCGACAACTTTTAAAATCATGTGAAATTGTCACTTGAAGAAAGGAAAACATTGAAAATACAGCGAATACCAAGTATGTTAGGCAACCATGCTATCTACAAAGGCTTGCATATTGGAGGGTAAAAGATGACAATTAAGATTGGTATTATTGGAGGTACCGGGGTATATGACCCGAACATACTTGAGGACATAAGGGATGAGACGGTCATGACCACATGGGGGAAAGTAAAGGTTAAGGTCGGCAAATATCGGGGCAAGTCGGTAGCTTTTATGGCCAGGCATGGTGAGGATCACTCGGTGCCGCCGCACCTGGTAAATTACCGGGCAAACATAATGGCTCTGAAAGATCTCGGGGTAAAAAACATTTTTGCTACCGCTGCCGTTGGTTCGTTCAATAAAGCTATGAAGCCAAAGGATTTTGTGTTTGTTGACCAGTTTTTAGACTTTACTAAATCACGTCCGCAAACCTTTGTGGAGGAAGGGGTAATCCACTTGGATATGACCGATCCCTACTGCACTCAACTGCGATCATTATTGGAGCAATCAGCAAAAAACTTAGGGCTTTCATATCACAATCAGGGTACCTACGTGTGCACTGAGGGGCCAAGGTTTGAAACACCGGCTGAAGTAAGCATGTTTTCTCGCCTGGGAGGAGATTTAGCGGGAATGACCAGCGTACCGGAAGTAGTCCTGGCTCGGGAAGCACAAATGTGCTACGCAACCATCGCCATGGTGACTAACTTTGGCGCAGGGATTTCACAGGACAGGCTGTCGCACCAGGAGGTTCTGGATGTAATGGATGAGAATGCTAACAACCTGCGCAAACTGGTAATGGGTACCATTTCCGTTTTGGATGAGAGACGGTCGTGCATTTGCCATGAGCCAGCTGAAGACCCCTCGGTCACTAAATAATATCAAATAACCTCTTCTAAGATTGGAGTTAGCCCTATGGAAACAATGTACTGGGAAGACAGATGCCTTAAGCTGCTGGATCAAACCCAACTACCATCGAAAACGGTATACCTGGAATGCACAGACTACCATGATGTGATGCAGTCCATCAAACGGCTTAGTGTACGGGGAGCCCCGGCTATTGGAGCATCAGCAGCTTACGGGTTAGTTATTGGAGCTCTTTCTGAAGAGCATCTTAATCATACTACCTTTATAAAAAAAATAGAGGACATTGCGCGGGAAATAGCTTCTACCCGCCCTACAGCTGTTAACCTGCAGTGGGCGTTAGAACGCATGCTTGCCCGTGTACATTCAAGCCATGCCCGGGATACGGCGGGGCTAATTTCGGATATGCTTGAGGAAGCACATAATATCTTTAATGAGGATGTCGAAGGGAATAAGCAGATGGGGCAGCACGGCCTTAACCTTATCCCCCACGGAGCCAGGATATTAACCCATTGTAATGCCGGGGCATTAGCCACGGCCGGTTACGGCACTGCTTTGGGGGTAATCCGTGCAGCCCAGGCAAAGGGGCTGGATATCAGTGTTTATGCAGACGAAACCAGGCCGCTTTTACAGGGTGCCCGGTTGACTGCATGGGAAATGATGCAGGAAAATATCCCGGTCACTATAATTACTGACAATATGGCAGGGTATTTAATGTATAAGGGCATGGTGGACATAGTCATTGTGGGCGCTGACCGTATAGCAGCCAACGGAGATGTAGCCAATAAAATCGGTACTTACAGTGTAGCTGTTTTGGCTAAACAACATAACATACCGTTTTATGTGGCTGCGCCTATGTCAACCATAGATTTTAAACTTGGTTCCGGGAGCCAAATTCCCATTGAGGAACGGGAATGGCACGAAGTTACAGGCCTGGCCGGGCAGGCTGTCGCTCCGGAAGGTGTCCGGGTCTGGAACCCTGCCTTTGATGTAACCCCGTCTGACCTGGTGACAGCTATAATTACAGATAAGGGAATTGCCCGTTCGCCATATGCCCAGGGCCTTGCGGCTCTAAAATAACCGTAGACAATCAACATAAAAAAGGGAGGAAAATATAAGTGTCTGACTACATTGTTCGTGACATTAACCTGGCAGATAGCGGCAGGCTCAAAATTGAGTGGGTAAGGGCCCACATGCCTGTATTAAACGCCATTCGTGATGAATTCGAAAGAGAGCTTCCTTTTAAAGGGATGCGGGTAGCAATGAGCATTCATTTGGAAGCGAAAACCGCATATTTGGCAGAAGTAATGAGGGCTGGTGGAGCTGAGGTAGCAATTACAGGTTCCAATCCCCTTTCCACCCAGGATGATGTGGCAGCCGCGCTTGCCAGGGAAGGCATTAATGTCTTTGCCTGGTACGATGCCACTGACGAAGAATATACAGAGCATTTGCGGAAAACGTTGTCAACCCACCCTCGCATTATAATTGACGACGGTGGTGACCTGGTGCACATGCTGCACACAGAGTTGAAAGACCAGGCCGGTGAAGTGATAGGTGGAAGTGAGGAAACTACCACCGGCGTACTTCGCTTAAGGGCAATGGAACAGGCCGGTCAGCTTCGTTTTCCTATGCTTGCTGTTAACGATGCTTTTTGTAAATATCTTTTTGACAATAGATATGGCACCGGAGAATCCACATGGTCAGGAATTATGCGTACAACAAATCTTATAGTAGCCGGAAAAACAGTTGTTGTTTTCGGTTATGGGTGGTGCGGTAAAGGCGTTGCTATGCGTGCTAAAGGCCTGGGTGCAAAGGTAATAGTATGTGACGTTGACCCCATCAAAGCTATTGAAGCTTATATGGATGGCTTTGAAGTTATGAGCAGCGACGAGGCTGCCTCTCGTGGAGATGTTTTTGTTACGGTAACGGGCTGTAAGGATCTTCTGCGTGAACGGCACTATAACCGGATGAAGGATGGTGCTATACTGTGTAATGCAGGGCACTTCGACTTGGAGATAAATATTCCAGAGCTTGAAAAATCTTCTGTTTCCCGCAGGGAAGTACGCACAAATATTGAAGAGTTTAAACTCCCGGACGGGCGCCGCATTTACCTGTTAGCAGAGGGACGTTTGGTAAATCTGGCTGCAGGTGACGGGCACCCGGCGGAGATTATGGACATGTCCTTTGCCCTGCAGGCATTATCTGCCCGGCATATATTAAATCACGGTGCGCAGTTGGATAAAAAAGTATATGTAGTGCCGGAAGATCTGGATCGCCGTGTTGCAGACCTTAAACTGAAGTCCATGGGTATTGAAATTGACAGTTTAACCGACGATCAATATGCATACCTGAACAGCTGGGGAGATGAATAAAAAGACTAGCCTGGAGCTGATCAGGGCCTGTAAGGATATGATAAGTGGAGGACTTGTGGCCGGCACCTGGGGAAATGCCTCCATACGCGTTGCAGATGGTATGATTGTCACGCCAAGCGGAATGCCGTATGATTCCCTGAATGTATCTGATATAGTGTTATTAGACATGTCTGGGAGAGTCAAGTTAGGGTTTAGAAGCCCGTCCACAGAGTCTCCACTGCACCTGGAAATCTATCGTAACAGGCCGGATGTGCATGCCATAATGCATACTCATAGTATTTACGCGTGTGCACTGGCTGTATCCCGTATTAATCTGCCGGTCATATTAGAGGAACAAGCTCAACTGGTGGGCGGAAAGGTTCCGGTCACTGATTATGCTCCGGCCGGTAGTCAAGAATTGGCCCGTGCTGCATCGCAAACACTAGGAGAAGGCGGGGCTGTACTTTTAGCTAATCACGGCTTGGTGGGGGTAGGCAAGGACATCAAGGAAGCCCTTCTTGTCTGCCAAATAGCGGAGAAGGCTTGCCATGTGTATATTATGAGCCAGTCCGTGGGTACCCCGTTTTGTCTGGATGATAAGGATGTTTTTTCTTTACGGCAAGCATTTTCGAAAGGCTACGGGCAAAATATTAAGGAATAGCAGTCACCCGTCCTTGAAAAAGGGCGGGTGTGATAATATAGGTAATTTTTTTGTGAAGGGAGGGACCGGTCTTTACCGGTAACTAATGGCGAAACTTCTTATTAAAGCCGGCAACATCATTACCATGAATGAAACTGGTGAAGTTATTTCCGGCGGCGAGATAGCAGTTGACGGCGACCGCATTATTCATATGGGCCCGGCCGGGTCAACACCTAGTGATTTTATAGCGGACAAAGTCACTGGTGGTGGTAAAATGGTAGCTTTGCCCGGCTTTGTCAATTGTCATACCCATGCTTCGATGACCCTGCTACGAAGTTATGCCGACGATCTTCCCCTGATGAAATGGCTGCAGGAAAAGATTTGGCCATTTGAAGACAATATGACATCTGACGACATTTATTGGGGAGCTATGCTAAGCTGCGTAGAGATGATTAGATCAGGGACAACCACTTTTGCCGATATGTACATGCACATGGACCGGGTTGCCGAGACTGTGGAAAAAACAGGATTGAGAGCGGTTTTAAGTCGGGGAATGATAGGTATAGCCCCCAACGGCCCCCGGGCCTTGGAAGAAAGTAAAGAATTTGTAAGAAAATATAACGGTACAGCAGAAGGAAGAATTAACTGTATGTTTGGCCCTCATGCCCCGTATACATGCCCGCCTGAGTTTATCCAGCAGGCCATGGAATATGCGAAGGACCTTAATGTAGGAATCCATATTCATCTGGCTGAAACCCGCGGGGAATTTGGTGATATGACTGAGAAATACGGGAAGACACCAGTTCAGCTTATGGACAGTATAGGGCTCTTTGAACTACCTGTCCTTGCTGCACATTGTGTGCATTTAGATGATGAGGACATAGAAATACTAGGCACTAAAAAGGTTGGTATTGCTCATAATCCAGAGAGTAATATGAAGTTAGCCAGCGGTATCGCGCCGGTACAAAAACTAATTAATGCCGGGGCAGTTGTTGGGCTGGGAACAGATGGCGCGTCCAGTAACAATAACTTGGATATGCTGGAAGAATTGCGTAGTGCATCATTCCTGCAAAAGGTCTCCACGGAAGATGCCACAGCCTTGCCCGCATCTGCTGCCCTGGGTATGGCCACCAGAGAAGGCGCCAAGGTGTTAGGCATGGAAAATGAAGTAGGCATGATAAAGCCTGGTTATAAGGCTGATATAATACTTATCGACATGGATAAACCACACCTATATCCACTCCATAACCCTGCTGCTCACGTTGCATACGCCGCCTCATCTGCGGACATTGACACAACCGTTGTTAATGGGCGGGTACTTATGGAAAACCGCCGCCTGCTGACAGTAGACGAAAACGAGGTCTGTGCCAAAGCACAAGAATGTGCCAATCGGCTCGTGCAAGAGGCGGCAGATTAACTGGTAATAGTGCCGAAGATATAAGAGGTTACAAAACGGTGCCGGCCCCCCGGCACCGTTCTAGTATGATTTCCTTCAATGTATTGCCTTTTAGCTAATCCAAGAGATATTATATAGTTAATGAATTAATAATGATAAGAATGAGGGATAAAATGAAGGAATTAGTATATTTAAATGGTTGGATGGGGTCATTTGCAGAAGCTAATATCTCTGTCAATGACCGGGGCTACATTTTTGGAGACGGCATTTATGAAGTTATCCGTGCTTATAATGGAAAGATGTTTGCGCTGCGGGACCATCTGGAGCGGTTAAGGGTTAGCGCATCTGCTGTGGAAATAGAATTACCCGGTGGAGAAAAAAATATAGGTAACATATGCGAAGAACTCATGTCAGAATCCGGTATTAAAGAAGCAATGGTTTATATACAGCTTAGCCGGGGAACTGCCCCTCGAAATCATACGTTTGATGCCGGGATAAAGCCTAACTTGTTAGTTACTGTACGACATGTACCGGAAATCCCTGCAACTATGTACAGTGAAGGAATTAAGGTTATAACACACCCCGACCTGCGCTGGCAGATGTGCAATGTCAAAAGCATTTCCCTCCAGGCAAATATTCTGGCTAAGGATAAGGCACTTAAAAGGGGGGCGGAAGAAGCAGTCTTTGTAATGGAAGACGGTACGGTAACCGAGGCTGCGTCCAGTAATGTGTTTATAATTAAACAGGGAATACTGAAAACACATCCTAACGGTAACAAAATCCTGCCCGGTATTACCAGGAGGTATGTTATTCAAATCGCTAAGTCAATGGATCTAGAAGTTAGGGAGGAACCTTTTTCCGCCACGGAACTAAAGGCAGCGGAAGAAGTGTTTTGCACCAACACCATTCATGAAGTAGCCCCGGTAACCAAGGTGGACGATATTGAAATCGGTGATGGTAACACCGGACCATGGACCGAACGCCTGCTGGCAGGCTATCAAGCTTTAATATCTGTTTAAGCGGAAACAAGCCCACACCCCTTGGTGTGGGCTTGAGACTAATGACAAACCTGTCTTTTGTGCATAGCGATTGAATTGAATCGAGCAGCTGCCAGGCTTACGTTTAATTGTTCTTCTGCCTGAAAGTCTTTAGAATTGTTTTGGCCCCCGAGGCGGCGACGCTAAAGAACCCCTTGTGCCGTGCAAGAATATTGTCCAAGGCATCAATGACTGTCTCCAATTCTGCACGGGAAACAATTAATGGTGGCTCAAGACGAATAACGTTGGGGTTGTTTAAAGTATAAGCTGTAATAATTTTGAACTCATTCATTAACTCTCCGGCAACAAGACTACCCATATACTCTTGGGAGAACTTGTTTGTCATACCCATACTTAATTTATTGCCTAAACCCTCCACTTGGTTAAATTCTAATCCAATCATAAGCCCCTGTCCCCTAACATCTTTTATTAGAGGGTATTTATTCTTAAGCCTTTGCAATTGATCAAGAAAGAAATCTCCGTTTTCCTTTGCTTTTTCAACTAAATTTTGATCATATATTACTTGCAGTGTCGCCAACCCTACAGCAGTTGCCCGTGAGTTGCCTCCAAAGGTGGAAGTATGCAAAGTAGCCTTATCCATGCCTCCGTACGCTTTTCTCCAGATAGTATCTTTGGTGACAAATGCCCCAATCGGCATTATCCCTCCGCCAAGAGATTTGGCAAGGCAGAGAATATCAGGTTCTAAATTGTAGTGCTCACATGCAAACATTTTGCCGGTACGGCCCAGACCGGTCTGGACTTCATCGATAATTAACAAGGTACCGTGTTTTTTGCAAATTCTTTGCACCTGCTTAAAATAATCTTTAGAGGGTGGGATAATCCCGCCTTCACCCTGCAAGGGCTCAACTATAAATGCCGCGGGGGAAAATGAATGTAAAGCTTTTTCCAGGGCGGCGGCATCATTAAAGGGCACCGAATGACAACCTGGTAGCAGGGGCTCAAAGGGCTTTCGGTATTTATCTCTGCCGGTGACCGATAAGGCACCAAAGGTTTTACCGTGAAAGGAGTTATCACAAAAAACTATATCTGCTTTTCCGGTGGCTGCGCGGGCCAGTTTTAAAGCCCCCTCAACTGCTTCGGCCCCGCTGTTACAAAAAAAAGACCTTTGCAGTTCACCCGGGGTAATCCGGGCTAAATTCTGTGCCAGAGCGCCCGCCAGCGCAGGCAATGATGCGGGTATGATGCTAGGCAAGTAATTTGCCTTTTCAAGTGCAGCGATAATTGCAGGATGATTGTGGCCTACATTTAGTGAGCCGAATCCGCCCAGAAAGTCCAAATATTTATTACCGTCACTGTCCCATACACTTGCTCCTTGGGCTTTGACAAAATTTTTGTCGAAGTCTAAAAGGCTCATTGTGGAAGTAAGGCCTGAATTGCCATATTCTTTATGTAGTTTTCGTATGTCACTTCTTTTTAGGGATACCGCCTGTTCCAACGAAATAAGGTTTAGGCTGTTTGTGTTGGTATTTTTTTCGTTCAACTAATCTATTCACCTCACTGATGTGCAAAGATTGTGCACAAGCTTATGTATAAATTTATCACGGCAATCAGCGCCTGTCAATTTTATGCAATAACATGCATTAGCAGGTCAACTTAAAGTTAAAGCCTTGACAACAGGAGTAAGTTCCGCTACAATCTGGTGTAAAGTATATTGCCTTTATAGTGAAAAAGGGATGAATATGGACAAAGTGGCCTGGATGGCTTTACTATTCGATTTTTACGGACAATTACTAACCAAAAAACAGAAAAGTTTTATTGATCTGTACTATGGACATGATTTATCGCTGGGTGAAATAGCTGAGAACTATGATGTCAGTAGACAGGCGGTATATGATAGCCTCAAAAGATCGGAAAAGGTTTTAAGTGATTACGAAGATAAGCTCGGTCTGGTGAAACGATTCTTGGATCAGAGAAAAAAGCTGTCGGAAGTTGCCAGATTGCTGGATGAATCAGAAATTAAAGGTAGTACCGAGTCAGTGGTAAAAGCTAGGCAAATGTTGGCGAGAATGCTTGAAATTAGCAGTGAAGAATAGTATTTTTTTAGATTAGTATTACCAAGGGGGTTACCCTGCGGTAGTTATTTCTAGGGGGATGTTAAGTGTTTTCCAGTCTGGCTGAAAGGCTTCAAGATGCCTTTAAAAAGCTTAAAAGCAAGGGAAAACTAAATGAGTCGGATGTAGACTTAGCTCTTAAAGAAGTTCGCCGGGCTCTTTTGTCCGCTGATGTTAACTTTCAAGTGGTAAAAGATTTTATGAAACGAGTCCGGGAAAGGGCGGTAGGGCACGATGTTCTGGATAGTTTGACCCCCGCCCAACAGGTGATAAAAATTGTACACGATGAGCTGGTTGGCCTTATGGGAGGCGAAGAAAGTAAAATTAATATGGCTTCCAAACCTCCAACCGTGATCATGATGGTGGGGCTGCAAGGCGCAGGTAAAACCACCACCTCCGCAAAGCTGGCCAGGTTACTGCGTAAACAGGGTCGCAAGCCCCTAATGGTAGCAGGGGATATATACAGGCCGGCGGCAATAAAACAATTGGAAGTGTTGGGTAGTCAACTTGACATGCCGGTTTTCTCCATGGGTGACAAACAGCGGCCACCCGCCATTGCCAGGGCAGCTAAAGAAAGTGCAATCAATAATGGCCAAGATGTAGTGATTGTTGATACCGCTGGACGTCTTCATATTGATGAGGAATTAATGGAAGAATTATTTGCCGTTAAATCAGAGATAAAGCCGGATGAAATTTTACTGGTGGTTGACGCCATGACCGGGCAGGATGCAGTCAATGTGGCCAATACATTTAACGAGCGGCTTGAGTTGGACGGAGTGGTTTTGACCAAACTGGACGGGGATGCCCGGGGAGGAGCGGCTTTATCGGTAAAAGCCGTAACGGGCCGTCCAATCAAATTTGTAGGCATTGGGGAAAAGCTGGATGCCCTGGAGACATTCCACCCTAACCGGATGGCAGACCGTATATTGGGCATGGGGGATATGCTTACCCTAATAGAAAAGGCTCAGGATAATTTCGATCAGGAAAAAGTATCCAAGTTAAATAAACGCATTCGTAGTATGGAGTTTACATTGGATGATTTTGTAGACCAACTACAGCAGGTCAAAAAACTAGGACCTATCGACCAAATAATGGGTATGATTCCGGGACTGGGAAACAATAAAAAATTAAAAGACATGAATATAGACGAGAAGGAACTGGTTTATGTAGAAGCAATCATTAATTCTATGACTCCCTTCGAAAGGCAAAATCCCTCTGAGATCAGCGGCAGCAGGAAAAAGCGCATTGCTCGAGGCAGCGGCACCAGGGTACAGGATGTGAATAGGCTACTAAAACAGTTTGAACAGACCAAAAAAATGATGAAGCAACTTATGGATGCAGAAAAGTCTATGAAAAAGGGGAAAGCTGGTAAAAACCCCTTTATGATGGGCAAAAAAGGAGGACCTTTCGGTCCGTAAAGAAATAAGGCCATGGCCTATACTTTAAAAAGGAGGTGACAACAAGGTGGCCGTTAAAATTAGATTGAAAAGGATTGGAGCTAAAAAGAATCCCATTTATAGGATAGTGGTATCTGATTCTCGCTCGCCCCGTGATGGTAGGTTTATTGAGGAACTTGGTTATTATAATCCGCTTAAAGAGCCGGTAGAAATTAAGATTGACGAGGTCAAGGCGAGAGACTGGATTGGTAAAGGGGCACAGCTTACCGGTACTGTCAGAGACTTATTTAATAAGGCAGGCGTTCTTAATAAACCTGCAGGGGAATAATTGAGGAGGTCTATCTCTATGGAAGAATTGGTTGAAATCTTGGCCAAAGCCCTGGTAGACCAGCCCGAGCATGTTTCGGTAAATGTGACAGAGAAAGAGAAATCCAGTGTCATTCAATTAAGGGTTGCGCCAGAAGATATGGGTAAGGTTATTGGCAAACACGGACGTATTGCTAAGGCAATGCGTACAGTGGTAAAAGCTGCTGCCATTAAAGAGCGGAAGAAAGTATTTGTGGAAATTGATAGTATCTAGACACCAGGGTAAGTTGCTGGCATTTACCAGGGTATTACGCCTCTTTAATTAGTATACAGGGGTTGGCAAGGAGGACTTCCATGGGATGCAGGATGTCCGATATGTAACGGTGGGTAAAATAGCAAATACTCAGGGTAGACAAGGGATGCTGCGTATTTTGCCTCTCACGGATTTTCCTGACCGCTTTTTTGATATGGATGAGGTTTTGGTGTTGCACCGAAACAAGAGGGAAATCTTACACATAGAAGAGGCTTTTCGCAATAAAAGGTTTATAGTTATACGGTTTCGGGAAATTCAAGACATCAACGAAGCAGCAAAGTATAAGGGTGCTTTGCTGCAAGTCTACCGAGAGCAGGCCATGGATCTTCCCGAACAAACCTATTATGTTTTCGAGATATTAGGATGTAAGGTATATACCAGGGAGGGAGAACTCCTTGGTGAAGTAAAAGATGTTATAAGAACCGGTGCAAATGATGTTTATGTGGTGGAAGGAGAAGGACGCCGCAAACCACTTTTAGTTCCGGCTTTAAAAACAGTTGTGCACCATATGGACCCTGAGGCTGGGAACATAGTGGTACAATTACCCGAGGGGTTGGAACTTTGACGAGGTGTAATCATTGATAATAGACATTCTCACCTTGTTTCCGGAAATGTTTCAAGGTCCTTTTGATGCCAGTATTATTAAAAGGGCGAGAGAGAAAGAATTAATCAATATCAATATTGTTAACATCAGAGATTTTTCCACCAATAAACACCGTACCGTGGATGATACGCCGTTTGGTGGAGGGGCGGGGATGGTTATCGGTCCTGAGCCGGTTTTTAATGCTATGGATTACATAGGTCGACAGTCAGGCGGTTTTGCCGGGCGAGTTATGATTATGTGTCCTACCGGTAGGCCATTTAATCAGGAATTCGCCAAGGAAATTGCCCGGGAGGATCATCTGGTAATTATTTGCGGACACTACGAGGGTTTTGATGAGCGCATACATGAACAGCTGGTAACGGATGAAGTTTCCATAGGTGACTTTGTTCTCACCGGCGGTGAACTTCCGGCTATGGTAGTGATTGATGCCGTGGCAAGGCTGGTTCCCGATGTCTTGGGAGAAAGGGCATCTGCTGAAGAAGATTCCTTTTATAATGGCCTTTTGGAATATCCTCATTATACTCGCCCGCGTGAATTTAGGGGGATGGAAGTGCCGGATGTACTTACTAGTGGCCATCATCAGCTCATTCGAGATTGGCGGCGTAATGAATCTTTGATTAGGACTATGATCAGAAGGCCGGATTTGTTGGAAGGTGACCTGTTAACAGCACGGGACAAGGCATTCCTTAAAGAACTTAAGAAAACCTTGGACAGTTGCACCTAAGATAACTTGTTGCACCTGGAAAAAAATTGTGCTATAATTTCGATTGTTGATAAAAGATGGTCCGCTGTCTCCAGTATTGAGGCATGAACATCTTCAGAGAAGGGGGTACATAAATTGAATTTAGTTGATGTAATAGAGAAGGAACAGCTTAAGAATGACATTCCTAACTTTCAGCCGGGAGATACAGTTAAGATCCATGTAAAAGTTGTGGAAGGCACCAGGGAACGCATTCAGGTGTTTGAAGGTGTGGTTATTCGTCGCAAGGGGTCCAGTATAAGCGAGACTTTCACCGTTAGAAGGGTTTCGTATGGAGTAGGTGTGGAGCGCACTTTTCCCCTGCACTCACCCAGGATTGCCAAAATTGAGGTTTCTAGACGTGGTCGTGTACGCAGGGCCAGGCTTTATTATTTGCGTGAACGCAGAGGTAAAGCAGCCCGTGTTAAGGAAAGAAGAAGATATTAATTAAGGGACTGCCAGCCAGTCCCTTTTTATAATTAAAGAGGTTGTGCGAAAACTCCGCACAAGATCCACTTCTTTACTTAAAGGTAAATTTATGCTACGGGGAGATAAAAATGTTGCAGGCAGATCACGATCACGATAAAGTTAATGATGCTACGCTTAAAGTAAGGGACAGACGCCGCAAATCAGCCTTTGTGGAGATATTGGAGTCAGTGGTTATTGCTGTTATACTGGCCTCTTTAATACGTATATTTATTTTTAGCCCTTTCTATATTCCCTCCGGTTCCATGGAGCCGACACTACAAATTGGTGATCGAATCATTGTAAGTAAATTGAATTATCATTTTACGGAGCCTGCCCGTGGAGATGTAATGGTTTTTAGGTTTCCTTTGGACCCTGACAGGGACTTCGTAAAAAGGGTTATAGCTGTTGGAGGGCAAACAGTGTCTTTCCGCGACAGCCAGCTCTATATTGACGGAACACCTGTTGAAGAAAACTACCTGCCGGATGACTTGAGGTTCCCTGATTTTGGTCCGGTAAAGGTGCCTGAAGACAACTATTTTATGATGGGCGATAATCGTAATAATAGTGACGACAGCAGGAGGTGGGGCCCGTTGCCGGAAGAGTATGTGATTGGAGAGGCCGTGGTTGTATATTGGCCTCCGGGAAGAATCGGCCTTCTCAAGTAGTAATATATAATCAACTTATGGAATTAAGGGTAGTATATTTTAATAAACAATAGTCGGAAGTGAGACCATGAATATTCAGTGGTACCCAGGTCATATGGCCAAAGCCCGCAGACTGGTTGAGCAGAACTTGAAACTAGTCGATGTTGTTATTGAACTGGTGGATGCGCGTGCACCGCTCAGCAGCCGTAACCCCATGGTTAACAAAATTATAGGCCGTAAACCGCGATTGGTGGTATTAAATAAATCTGACCTGGCAGATAAAAGGCTTACGGATTTGTGGGCGCGCGGTATATGTCCTGAGGGTGTTTCTTTAGTGGTTAATTCGCGTACCGGCCACGGTATAAACAAGGTTCCGGACGCGGTTATCAAGCTGGCACCTGCAAAGATGAAGGCTACGGCAACGGGAAGAGCAAGGCCGGTCAGGTGTATGATTGTTGGAATACCAAATGTAGGCAAATCATTATTTATTAACAGTTTGGTGCGGCAAAAAGCCGCCCGTACAGGAAACAAGCCCGGTGTAACTAAAGGGCAGCAATGGATACGTGTCAGTAAAAAAGTGGAATTACTCGATACTCCCGGGATTTTATGGCCTAAGTTTGATGATCCTGAAGTGGGGTTCCGTTTGGCTGCTATTGGGGCTATAAAGGAAGAGGTTTTCTCCAGTGAGGATGTGGCAGCTGGATTGATCAAATGGTTTGAGACAAATCATCCAGGTGTGTTAAGAGATAGGTATGATTTGTCAGACGGTAATGGAGTAATTGATGGTGCAAATGAAGTCATAGAACAAGTGGCCCACAGGCGGGGATTTATTATCTCTGGCGGAAAAGTGGATATGTACAAAGCCTCTGTCCATATATTAAAAGAATTTCGTGAGGGTAAGTTAGGGTGTTTCACACTGGAAATGCCTCCACAGCTAACAAAAAAGAGTTAAAATTTGTGATTGCGAGCAGGGATTTATTTATAAACCGAGAAAATCTTATTAAGTTTTACACTTTTGCGCCGGAGAAATAAGATGCCCAAAAAGCTTAAATGTGATCCGGGGAGTCTAACGGTAGCTCAAATAAAGAAAATAGTTGCCCATAGTGCTCAACTGGATAATGAATTCATTGCATCACTTGCTGTAGACCCTAGGGTGGGAGTAAGGAATATTTACCGTTTAGTTCAGCAAAAAGCTATAGAACATGATAGAAAATTAGCGTGTCTAAAAAAACTTTTCATACACGAAAATGATTTATACGATCAGGGATTTTCAATTATAGCCGGTGTGGACGAGGCAGGAAGAGGCCCTTTGGCCGGACCGGTGGTTGCGGCAGCAGTCGTGCTCCCGGGCTTTGTTGAACTACCGGGATTAAGAGATTCCAAGAAACTGTCACCCGAAGCCCGGAGAAAAATGGCAGTAATGATAAAAGAAGTCTCCATGGACTGGTCGGTTAGCCTATCTACAGTCAATGAGATTTTGTGTTATAATATTTATTGGGCTTCACTTTTGGCTATGAAAAGAGCAGTCAGTGGTCTTAGATACAAGCCTGAGTATCTCCTGGTGGACGGATATCCCATTAAGGATTTAGATGTACAGCAAACAGCATTGGTAGGTGGCGATGATCTTTCTGCCTCTATTGCTGCAGCGTCAGTACTGGCCAAGGTTACTCGTGATGAACTAATGATGGTGCTGCACATTATGCACCCACAATATGGATTTAAAAAACACAAAGGTTATGGCACGAAAGAACACCTGCAGGCACTACAGGCTCATGGCCCTTGTGCTGCTCACCGAACTGATTTTGCTCCGGTTAAACGTCTTTTATCCTGTAACGAAAGTAGAGAAGGGTAAGTTCGTTGTTACATTGTAATGTTTGTCTGAGTTAGTTCATAACTTCACTTATATAATCAACAAATAGGCAAATGTGTTAGAAAACTTATTTGTTTCAATTTTATTAGTTGATTAGTAAGATATTTTTACTAATATTTTTTTAGCCACGAAGTTAGCTAATTTTTATACGCTGGGGAGTTACAGAATTCACAATCATTTACACCTCCCGGTTATAAAGGGGCTGCTTTTAAAAACTTTGTGGTATTTAATAAGAGAAGGGGGGGAGAACATTGTCCGACTGGGCGGGTGTGTTGATTTTCCTTGCAGTGGCAGTTGCTTTTGGCGCTGGAGGAATTGTCACAAGTTTTATCATTCACCCCAGGAGTATTGCTAATCAAAAATTTGAAGCTTATGAATGTGGAGTGCCCACCATTGGCACAACGTGGGTGCGATTCAGGACTTCTTACTTTCTTTATGCACTAATGTTTGTAATATTTGATGTGGAAACAATATACTTGTTTCCATGGGCTGTAAAATATCAGAGCCTGGGGCTATTTGCGTTCATTGAAATGATGATATTTCTATTTATTCTAATTGTCGGTTTGTGGTACGCCTGGAAGGAAGGTGCATTGGAATGGAAGTAACTAATGATAAGGGCATGCCAATGCCAAGCGAATTAAAGCGACTTGTCCACTTTGCATCTCTGGAAAAAGTCCTGAATATGGCCAGAGCACATTCCATTTGGCCATTAGGTTTTGGGTTGGCCTGCTGTGCCATTGAAGCTTTGATGGGTACAAACGGACCCCGGTATGATTTGTCGCGCTTTGGTTATGAGGTTATGCGCCCCACTCCGCGACAGGCTGATGTAATGGTGGTTGCCGGAACAATTACTACCAAGTCAGCACCATTTGTTTTGCGTTTGTGGGAGCAGATGGCAGAACCTAAATGGTGTATAGCAGTGGGTAGTTGTGCTATTTCCGGCGGTCCATTTGTGGATTCTTATTTTGTAGTACCGGGTGCAAGGCAAATTATTCCGGTAGATGTATATGTACCCGGGTGTCCACCACGGCCCGATGCAATTATTGATGGCTTTTTGAAATTAAGGGCCAAAATACTTGATCCGAAGGTGGTGGAGCTTTAGATTATGGAAAAAAAGCTATCTGAAATAATAAGCGAATTGAAGGAAAAGTTTCCCCAGATAAAAACGTCAGAGGAAACTATTAGTGTTTCGACTGAGGATTTACTGGGTCTGATGCAGGAATTAAAAAATAGTTTTGGTTTCAATTACCTTACCAACCTTACTGCCGCCGATTATCCCGCTGATGCAAAGGGAAAAGGCGATGGTGATGAAGCCGAAGATGACGGGGAAATGGAGATTGTTTACAACTTAACCTCCGTTTATGAGAAACTTTATTTAACTGTGAAGGCCCGCGTTAGTCGAAAAAATCCGGAAATACCTTCCGTGTTCCCGGTTTGGGGCGGTGCCAATTGGCAGGAACGTGAAGTTTATGACCTGTTTGGTATTGTCTTTACCGGCCACCCTAATCTAAAGCGGATTTTGCTTACGGATAATTTTGAGGGCTACCCGTTGCGCAAGGATTATCAATGGGTGGGTGGCAGGAAGTAACTCTTGAAAATTAAGAGGTGTGGCAAATGTTGAGGACGGAAACTTATACAATGAACTTTGGCCCACAGCACCCCGCTACCCACGGCGTGTTCCAAGTGGTCCTTACGTTAGACGGGGAAAAGATTGTTAAAGCTGAGCCCGTCTGCGGCTATCTGCACCGGGGAATTGAAAAATTAGCTGAAAGTCGTACCTATCAACAGGTGATTCCTTATACGGATAGAATGGATTACTTGGCATCCATGCTGCAAAACTGGGGTTATGTAATGGCTGTTGAAAAATTGATGGGCCTTGAAGTCCCTGAAAGGGCAGAATACCTGCGTGTTATTTCAGGGGAGTTGTCTCGTTTGGCGAGTCACGTACTGGCCACCGGAGTTTATGCCTTGGATGTGGGAGGGTTTACAGGATTTCTCCTTTGTTTCCGGGAGCGTGAACGGATGATGGATTTATTGGAGGAACTAACCGGCTCCAGGATGACTTTCAGTTATGCTCGCTTTGGTGGAGTTGCTGATGATGCTCCTGAAGGATGGTTGGAAAAGCTCGACAAATTGATGGACGATATGCCAGGGTATATTGATGAGTATGACGGGCTGATAACCGGAAATGAAATTTTCCAAGCCAGAACCAAGCATGTGGGTGGTCTTTCTCCGGAAACTGCTATTGACTATAGCCTAAGTGGACCTGTTTTGCGCGGATCCGGCATCAACTATGACCTGCGCAAGGCCAAGCCTTACAGTATTTATGACCGCTTTGACTTTGAAGTGCCCGTGGGTAAAAACGGGGATTGTTTCGATCGCTATTTTTGCAGAGTTAGAGAGATGCGCCAATCGGTGCGGATTATTAAGCAAGCCATAGAACAAATTAAAGAGATCGACGGTCCTATTAAAGGCAAGGTGCCAAAAGTACTTAAGCCGCCGAAAGGTGATGCTTACGCTGAAATAGAAAGTTCCAAGGGAATATTGGGCTTTTATGTCGTAAGCGACGGTACTAATAAGCCGCACCGTGTTCATGTAAGGAGGCCTTCATTTATTAACCTTGGTTACTTGGATGAAATGAGCCGCGGCTGGTTGATTGCAGACTTAGTAGCCATCCTGGGTAGCATTGATATTGTTTTGGGTGAAGTGGACTGTTAAAAAATGGGACTATAGGGGAGAAAAGGCATGTTGGAAAATCTTTTTACAAATATAGCCGGCTTGCTCAGAAACCTGCTGGACAGCGCGGGGGTCCCTCCACTTTGGAATGACGTCACGTTGCTGGTCGTAAAGCTGGTTGCTATCCTGGTATTTATTCTTATAAATGCCCTCTGGTTAGTATATATGGAGCGAAAAGTGGCTGGATACATGCAGGCCCGTATAGGTCCTAACAGGGTGGGACCAAAGGGATTACTGCAAACTACCTGTGACATTGGAAAACTAATTAGTAAAGAAATACCTATCCCGAAAAGTGCAGACAAGATTCTTTTCTTGCTGGCACCGGCTTTAATATTTGTGCCGCCTTTAATGATTTTTGCAGCTATTCCTTTAGGTAAAAACATGGTGGCACTGGACTTAAATATAGGTCTGTTTTACGTTTTTGCCCTTGCATCTCTCAGTACCATTATCTTCTGGATGGGTGGATGGGGCTCAAATAATAAATATTCCTTACTGGGCTCTATGCGAGTGGTAGCACAAATGGTAAGTTATGAACTTCCCATGATTCTGTCGGTACTGGGCGTTATTATGCTGGTGGGGAGTATGAACTTAACTGAAATTATTGCTGCTCAGCAGAACATGTGGTTTATTGTTACCCAGCCCATTGCTTTTTTGATTTTCTTTATAGCCGCAGTGGCTGAGTGTAACCGTACACCTTTTGACCTGGTGGAAGGTGAGTCGGAGATTATTAACGGCCCGTATACGGAATACGGCGGCATGGGATTCGCCATGTTCTTTCTGGCCGAATATGCAAGCATTATGATTATTTCAGCCATAGCAACTACCCTTTTCTTGGGTGGCTGGCTGGCACCCTTTGGATTAACCTTTATTCCTTCTTGGTTGTGGTTCTTCCTGAAAATGTATGTACTGATTTTTGTAGTAATGTGGTTCCGTTGGACCTTCCCGCGTATCAGAGTTGATCAACTAATGGGCTTTGGTTGGAGAATACTGGTACCACTGTCCCTGGCCAACGTTTTTGTAACCGGTATTGGTATGTATATCTACCGGGCGATAGGGTGGTGATGGCATGTTTGGAAATGGCTTAATCAAAGGTCTGCGCATAACGTGGAAGGAATTCAGGTCGAAAAAGTTTACTGTACAGTATCCTGAAGAGCAACATCCTAAACCGGAGCGCTTTCACGGCCGGTTTGTTTTCGACGCTGATAAATGTATTGCATGCAATCTGTGTGCGAATGCTTGTCCGAACAATGTAATTGAACTCAAGAGTGAAAAGGTTGAAAAGAAGAAGTTTTTGACTAAGTACGTTATGAACATTGAATATTGCCTGTTTTGCGGCATGTGTGTGGAAGCTTGCAATAAAGACGCAATAAACTTTAGTTTAGAACATGATATGAGTCAGTATAATTATGATGCTATTCCCTTGATCTTGGTTGAGCGAGAAGCACCTAAGCCTGAACCGAAGCCGGAAGAAGCAACGCCGGAGGCATCGGGTGAGAAGGCTAAACCCAAAGTAAAGGGCAAAGGGAAACAGAAAGAGGAAACCCCGGCAGCATCGGCAGATAAATCTGCTTCTGATGAAGTGGCTGCCGGAAAGGCCCCGGAGAAGGAGGGTCAGTAATATCATGGAAACCAGTATTTACAGTGTACTAGCTTTTTACGTACTGGCCGCGGTTATCCTGGGTTCGGCTATACTGGTAGTGTCAATGCGAAATATTGTCCATTCAGTATTGTTTTTGGCCATATGCTTTATAGCCATGGCTGGATTATTCCTCATACTGGATGCTGCTTACCTTGCTGTTATCCAGGTTTTGGTTTATGCCGGTGCGGTTTGTATCATGATTATCTTTGGTGTCATGCTTATCCAAAGAACAGACATGAAACAGTCCAACCTGTTTAACAGGCAAACATTTATGGCCGGAGGAGTTGTGGCTTTGACACTGGCAGTGAGTGGTTTTTTTGCTGGAACTACGGCTTGGGCAGATTTAGCGGCCAACACCCCGGTGCCTGAAGATTCACTGGGGCAAATTGGTCAGTTGCTCTTAAGTAAATACGTAATACCCTTTGAAGTCGCTGCCCTGCTACTGCTAGTGGCCCTGGTAGGAGCGATCGTTCTGGCCAAGGAGGTGAAGGCTAATGTTAACGATTAGCCTTACCCACTATGTGGTTTTGTCGGCAATCCTTTTTAGTATTGGTCTTTTTGGAGTTCTGTCTAAAAAGAATGCCATTTCGGTGCTGATTTGTATTGAACTGATGTTGAATGCAGTAAACATTAATTTGATTGCATTCAGTAAATACATTACACCGAACGATTTTATAGGCCAGATATTTGCCATTTTTGTAATTACTGTGGCTGCTGCAGAAGTGGGGGTAGGGTTGGCGATTATAATAGCCATCTACCGCAATAAATTGTCGGTCAATCTTGATGAATTTGACTGGCTAAAATGGTAGGATTTTACAGAATGAAGGTAGGTGCTAAGATAAATGCTTGTTGAATTTGCATTGCATCATGCATGGTTGGTACCGCTCCTGCCCGCCCTCGCATTTTTAATCATTGTTTTTTTGGCACGCCCGTGGCCAAAGCTGAGTGCCTTTATCTCTGTCGGAGGGATGGCCACTGCATGCTTTTTTGCGACACTGGCGGCTTACGGAGTATTCACTAACCATCAATATGCCGAGAATCCTCTCGTTTATGCTGCGAGATGGTTAACACTCGGTCTCCCGGGAATGCCGGAATTGCAGATTAATGTAGGAGTTCAACTGGATCCTACATCTGCAATGATGCTCTTCATGGTCAGTTTTATTGCTACGTTTATTCAGCTGTATTCAGTTGGTTACATGAAGGGAGATCCCGGATTTTCAGTATTTTTCTCATATCTTTCCCTCTTTGCAGCGTCAATGCTGTTACTGGTTATCTCCAGTAATCTGCTGCAGATGTTCATTGCATGGGAATTGGTTGGTTTATGTTCTTACTTGCTAATTGGATTTTATTCGCACAAGATATCGGCCAGGGAGGCTGCCAAGAAAGCCTTTGTTACCTGTCGTGTGGCAGACTTCGGGCTGCTGCTGGGTATCCTTGGGCTGGTCATTACTTTTGGTACCCTGGACCTTGTGGAATTAAGCGAGCGAGTAGCTAATTTTAGAGAATATACTACATTTGGCACAATGACACTGCTGGCCATACTGGTCTTTATTGGACCCATAGCTAAATCAGGTCAGTTTCCTCTGCACGTATGGTTGCCTGATGCTATGGAGGGTCCCACTCCGGTCAGCGCGCTGATTCACGCTGCTACCATGGTTGTAGCCGGTGTTTATCTGGTGGGGCGCATGCTCTTCCTGTTCTATGAAGTTCCGGTAGCCATGGACTTAGTAGCCATAACGGGTGCTTTTACCGCACTTTTTGCCGCAACTATAGCCATTACGCAGAGGGAGATAAAGCGAATTCTGGCTTATTCAACTGTGAGTCAGCTTGGCTACATGATGCTTGCTCTTGGCGTGGGAAGCTTAACGGCCGGTATGTTCCACATGTGGACACACGCCTTTTTCAAGGCCCTTATGTTCCTTGGTGCAGGTAGCGTACTGCATGCTCTGCATCACAAGGCTGATGTGTGGGAAATGGGTGGATTGGTTAAAAAAATGCCGATAACTTCCTGGACGTTTGTTATTGGCGGGTTGGCTATCGCAGGAATACCGCCCTTTGCCGGTTTCTGGAGTAAGGACGAGATTCTGGTTGTCACGTTGAACGGCGGGCACTATATACTTTATGCCATGGCGGCATTTACTGCCTTCTTGACGGCATTTTATATGTGGCGTTTAATATTCTTGGCCTTTTACGGTGAAGAAAAGCCGGAGAATCATCCCCACGAGTCACCATGGACCATGTGTGTACCTCTTATCGTATTGGCAGCCGGTGCTATGACGGTTGGACTCTTAGGTACCCCTTGGAACAACATCTGGGCGGAGTGGATTTTCTTTGGGGAGGCACACCATAGTAGCGAAATAGCCTGGGGTGCAATGATATCGTCCGCAGTAATAGCTGTTGCAGGAATATATCTTGCTTACACGCTGTACTTAAAGGATAAGGAAAAGGTCAAGGTGAAAGCCCTTGCCGAGAGGTATAAGAGCCTCTATAATCTATCCTTTAACAAGTACTATATTGATGAGATGTACCTTTGGTTTAATCATACCATGGTGGATGGCTCTGCCAAGTTATTCTATCTATTTGACATTTATGTGGTGGACGGAATTGTGAACGGGTTAGGCGGATTTGGTAAGCTTTCGGGAGAAGGGTTACGTGTACTCCAAACCGGACGTTTGCAAAACTACGCCCTGGTATTTTTCCTTGGAGTATTGGCTATTGCCGTACTTATGGCTTTCGCCGGTCCTTCCACCGCCGGCCTGGTCCTGGGAGGTGTAATGTAAATGAGCTTTCCCGTACTCCCTGTGATATTGCTGGCCCCGTTGGTGGCCGCTCTGATTTTGGTATTTGTCCCCAAGGATGAACACAAGCTAATTAAAAGTGTGGCAGCCATTGGCACATTTGTTTCTATGGCCTTGAGCTTTTATGTGTACTTTGGTTATGATCAGACCTTAGGTGGGCTTCAATACGTTATACGGCATGACTGGATTAAAGATTTAGGTGTGACTTTCTTCCTGGCTGTTGACGGTATTAGTTTGCCTATGCTCTTGCTGACTAACTTGATTGGTTTTTCCGCCATATTTGCATCATGGAACATTGGCACCCGTCCGCGGGAATTCTTCATACTTTTGTTGGTCTTAATTACTGGTGTTATGGGCACCTTTATTGCCCACGACTTGTTTATTTTCCTGCTTTTCTACGAGGTTGTGGTCATTCCCATCTACATCATGGTTGTTATTTGGGGTAGCTCCAAACGGGTTACCAAGGAATACGCAGCTATGAAGTTGACCATTTACTTGTTGATTGGTAGTGGCTTCCTGCTGGTTGGCGTGATTGCTTTGTTCAGCAAATCTATTGGTATTCTAGGTGCTCCGGACATGAGCTTCACGGGATTGGCGATCGCCGGGAGTCAACTTTCAGCTTTTGACCAGAAATGGCTGTTTGCACTGCTGCTGTTCGGGTTCGGGTCATTAATTTCCATGTGGCCCTTCCACTCGTGGTCGCCCGACGGGTATGCCGGTGCTCCTACTGCTGTTAGTATGATTCACGCCGGCGTGCTTAAAAAAATCGGTGGCTATGGTTTGATTAAAGTTGCTGTTGTCACCCTTCCGGTTGGTGCACATTTCTGGGCCCCATGGATGGCTGTGCTGGGGATTGCCGGTGTTGCCTATGCGGCATTCGGAGCACTTGCCCAGAAAGACCTTAAATATGTTGTGGGATACTCGTCAGTGAGCCATATGGGTTACGTTTTGATCGCCGTGGCCTGTTTGGATGTTATCGGTCTTAACGGGGCAGTTGCCAATATGTTCGCCCACGGTGTAATGGCGGCACTCTTCTTCTCGATGATCGGTTTCATTTATGAGAAGACCCATACCCGTTGGATTCCTGACATGGGAGGTCTGGCACATCAAACTCCCAAGCTTGCCGTAGGGTTTATGATGGCCGCAATGGCGTCACTTGGATTGCCTGGCTTGATAAGCTTTATGCCGGAATTTACCATATTTGTTTCGGCGTTTGATAATTACGGCGGCCTGGCGGTAATTGGTATCGCAGGTATCATTATCACCGCGCTATATGTACTGCGGGCGGGAGCCAATACACTGTTTGGTCCTCCCAGAGCGGAATATGATCACCTGGAAGATATTAAGGGTGTAGAGCTTGTGCCTCTTGTAGTGTTGGGAACGGTACTTGTAGTAGGCGGTCTGCTTCCCTCCCTGTTATTTGACATGATTAACAGCGGCGTTGTGCCTCTCCATGCTGAGATTAGCAACGTGCTGCAGTTAGGGGGGAACCTATAAATGCCGTTTGATATATCTTTACTTTCCATTGAAATGCTTACTGCCGCGCTGGGCCTGGCGGTGCTCATATTAGGGATTATTTCTCCGGCAAGCGCTAAGAAGGGCCTGGGTTGGATAACGGTTATTGGTTTGCTCGGTGTATCCGGGGCCGCCATTGGCTTTTGGGGTACTCAAGGTAGTGTTTATTCGGGCATGTACCTGATAGATAATTATGCTACATTCTGGAAACTAACCTTCCTGGCTGCAGCTGTACTAGTCGTACTGGGTTCCATGCGTTACGTTGATAACCTGGGCGGACAAACAGAATATTATAGTACTTTAATATTCGCTACTCTGGGTATGATGGTATTGGCATCCGCAGGAGATTTTATAACCCTTTTCATGGGTTTGGAATTGATGACCATTTCCTTTATCATCCTGGTATGCTTTCGCAAAAACGAGAGTAAGTCAGTAGAAGCCGGTATCAAATACATTCTACTTGCGGGAATGAGTTCTGCTGTATTGTTATACGGCTTGAGTTTGATATACGGTTTAACCGGTAGTATCACCATTTATGAGGTTGGACGGATAGTGGCCATGAACCCTGTAAGCCCTGCGCTTATACTTGGGGTGGTTATGTTGCTGGCCGGGATCGGATTTAAAATATCTGCGGTTCCGTTCCACATGTGGTCACCAGATGTCTATGAAGGAGCACCCACTCCTGTTACTGCGTTTCTGGCTGTGGGGTCAAAGGCAGCATCATTTGCCATACTGCTCCGGATTTTTGTCGCTGCTCTCCCAGGTATATGGGAGCATTGGGCAATGGTTGTGGCCATACTGGCAGGAGTTACCATTATTGTGGGTAACCTTGTTGCCATACCGCAGGATAACATTAAGCGTCTTTTGGCTTACTCTAGTATTGCCCAGGCAGGATATATACTGGTAGGCTTGGTGACTGCTACTGAGGCGGGTATAAAGGGTGTTATGTTTTATGCCTTCTTATACGTTTTTGCTACGCTCGGTGCGTTTACTGTTGCCACCTACTTCTATAACATTACAGGCAGTGATAAAATAAAGGATTACGCCGGATTAAGCCAGCGCTCTCCTTTAATGGCCGTAGTAATGTTGGTGGCTATGCTCAGTATGGCGGGTATTCCACCACTCGCGGGATTCGTGGGTAAGTTTTACCTTTTCAAAACCATAGTAGATAATTACCTATGGCTTGCCTTTATCGGTTTAATCATGAGTATGGTATCGGTATATTACTACCTCCGGGTAGCTTTGGTTATGTATCGAGATGAACCGGCTGATTCTACACCGATTAAGGTGTCCAGCCCGGTGGCCATTACACTTGTTGTTACTATGCTTGTGACTCTGATTATCGGTGTATATCCGGGGCCGCTGTCTGAAGTTGTAAATGCGGCAGCTCATTCGTTCTTCTTGCAATAAAGAAATAAAGCGAACTTAAAAAGCCAGGTTCTGTTTAACAGAACCTGGCTTTTTGTTACAGAAAAAAGTACTGAAAAGCGCGCGCCATGTGCCCAGAATGGGTATAAGGGAACTGATTTAGCGCGCTTTTCTTGTTACTGTTGTATTAAATTCCCTTAAAAATAGGATCCCTCTTATTAAGGAACGCCTCAACAGCCTCTTTATGATCCTCAGTACGTGCCGCCTCAACTATCTCCCGCCTTTCACGGCCTAGCTGTGCCTCCAGAATATTTAGCATGGATTCATTTAGCAATTCTTTTGACCTTGCGAGAGCCTCAAAGGGACCCTTAGCTAACTTAAGTGCCCATTTTCTGGTCATGCTTTCCAGCTCATCATTAGGCGTTACTAAATTGACCAAGCTAAAATTATAAGCTTCAGTGGCAGTTATTTCCGGGTCCATAAATATCAATTCACTGGCCTTACTCATCCCTAGGGTAAGAGGAAGCATGAGTGTCCAAGCCCCGTCAGGCACTAATCCCACGCTGGTCCATCCTTGTTTAAAGATTGCTGAGGCACTGGCAATTCTCAAGTCAGCGGCGCAGGCAATACTCATTCCGGCTCCTACTGCCGGGCCGTTAACTGAGGCAATAACCGGCTTTCTTGTGTAACGTATATTGACAATTATCCTGTTTAACCGGCGAGTTAGATGTTTCCAGTATTCTGAGCGGCCGTCTGGATTGTTTTTAGAATCCTTGAGGTCACCTCCGCTGCAGAAATGATCTCCTTTACCTGTGATGACTACCGCGCTTATGGTTTCATCTTCACAACAATTTTCCAGTGCACTTATTAAATCCTCAGCGAGTAGCAGGTTCAATGCGTTTCCGCATTCCGGGCGATTGAGAAGGATTGTGCCCACATTATCTGACTTATTCAAATTTAAAAAGTTAAAATCCAACTGAGACACCTCCCAAAATATGTAGAGCAACTATATGAGTATTCAAAATTCAATGATAAAATCCTTCTTATACTGAAATATATAATTAAAACTTATTCTCAAAGACCTGGATTAGTATGCTTTATTTGATGAGACGTTTTGCTTCTGTTATCATTAGTTTTAAAGGTAGTATTATGCAGCTTAAAAGGGTAATTAATTAGTTTTACAAAGGCGGTGATTAGCTTGTATCAACCATTCAATAGATTTTCCGGGACTGCCGACTACATAGCCCCGGGCGATTTACAACAAGCTGTTAATGTTGCTATTGCACTGAGCAGACCTCTTCTCATTAAGGGAGAACCGGGTACAGGGAAAACCATGCTTGCCAAAAGTATTGCAGAGGGACTGGGTTTAGATATTTTAATGTGGAATATTAAATCCACCACAAAGGCTCGGGACGGCCTATACGTGTATGATACGGTGCAGCGTTTGTATGATAGTCAATTCGGTGACCGTGATGTGTCAGAAATAAAAAACTACATAAAGCTTGGCAAACTGGGGCAGGCATTTTCTTCAAAAGAACAAGTGGTTCTTCTGATTGACGAAATTGATAAAGCTGATCTGGAGTTTCCTAATGATCTTTTATGGGAATTGGATATGATGAGTTTTCATGTTCCAGAAACCGGCGAAACTGTAACGGCGAAGAAACGCCCCATAGTAATTATAACTAGTAATGCCGAGAAGGAACTTCCGGACGCCTTTCTGCGCCGTTGTATTTTTCACTACATCGCTTTTCCGGGACCTGAGGAAATGAAACAAATTATCAAAGTACATTATCCTAATTTGATGAAGAATTTGCTAACAGAAGCTGTGCAAGCTTTTTATTGGTTAAGATCAGTCCCAGGTTTACAAAAAAGGCCAAGTACCAGCGAGCTGTTAGACTGGCTGCAAGCATTAGTTTTGGGCGGGGTAGACCCCGCAAAAATTACTGAAGAGCTACCCTTTGCTGGCTCGTTAATTAAAAAGGACAAGGATATGGCCCAGGTTGAAAAGTACATTAATAGTGTGGGTGTAGGACATTTTAACCGTCAGGGTGGGGTATAGATTGTTTACAGGCTTTTTTTATATAATTCGCGGGATGGGGGTTCCGGTTTCATTAACTGAATGGATAACTTTTATGTCAGCCCTGGATAAAGGTTTGGGCTTTTCCAGTTTGACGCAATTTTACCGGCTGGCCAGGGCAATTCTTGTCAAGAGCGAGGCCTATTACGATTCTTTTGACCGTGCTTTTTTAAAATTTTTCGGCGGGATAGAAACGTCAGCAGAAATGGTCAGTGAAGCATTGAAATGGGTGGAAAAATCATTGCCACCTTTAAATATTACGTCTGCAGAACGCGCATGTTTTGAGGACTGGGACTTTGAGGAACTTCGTCGCAATTTAGAAGGTAGGATGGAGCAGCAAGATTCTGAACATCATGGAGGTTCCTACTGGATTGGAACCGGTGGCACTTCTCCCTACGGGCATTCCGGTTATAACCCTGCCGGAGTGCGAATTGGTGGGCAGTCAATAAACCGCTCTGCTGTTCAAGTTGCATCTGAACGAAGTTTTCGTGACTTTAGGAAGGACGAAGTACTAAACACGCGCCATTTCCAAACCGCTCTGCGTAGTTTGCGCCGTCTATCCCGCCACGAAGAAGGACCTAAAGAAGTGCTGGACCTGGAGAGTACTATTGAGGCCACAGGCAGTAACGCAGGCAATTTAAAATTAGTATGGAACCGGCCCAGGAAAAATAATGTTAAATTAATGATATTGATGGACTCCGGTGGATCAATGAATCGCTATGCACGGTTGTGTAGTCAGCTATTCCAAGCCGCAAATAAAGCGGACCACTTTAAAGAGTTTAAAGTTTATTTTTTTCATAACTGTATATATGAACATCTCTTCCACGAGCCCTTTTGTCGCGTTCAAGCTTCCCAAAGAACCCTGGAAGTATTAAACACTCATGCTCATGATTATAAAGTTATTTTGGTAGGAGATGCCAGTATGGCAACCAGTGAGCTAATGATGAAATACGGGGCGCTGGAGTGGAATTACCTGAATAATGAGCCAGGAATATCGTGGTTGCGGCACATTGTTAATCATTTTAGGCATGTTGTTTGGCTTAATCCAATACCGAAAAAAATTTGGCCCACAACTGAGGGAGCAAATACAATAGATATTATCTCGGGCATTGTTCCAATGTTTGAACTGACACTAGAAGGATTACAGAAAGCTATAAAGCGCCTGACCGTTATAGAATAAATGTTCACCCATAATATTTTTTATAATTTTCAAGGAATTTAAAAATATTTGTCTAAAGTACTAACAACAGACTTTATGGAGGTATGCAAACATGGAAGACAGAGCTACTCTTATGCGTAATACTGCCGGCGGGTACTTCAGAGAGGGTTACAATTGTGCAGAATCTATTATAAAAACATTTAGACCGCAAGTAACACCTGAATTGGATGAGTCAATAGTTAGGATGTTTACCGGTTTTGGAGGCGGGTTTGGTCATTCAGGTTGTGTTTGTGGGGCTCTTGCCGCATCGGTTGCAGTTTTGGGAATAGTCAAGGGAAGAACCGCCCAATCCGAAGCCAGGGAGCCTGCTTATGATGTTGCCAAGGAATTCCATGACAGGTTTGAGGAAAAGTTTGGAGCAACCTGCTGCCGCGCACTTAATGAGTATCCTTTTGACAGCAAAGAACACCTTAGAACTTGTATTAAGATTACAGGTAATACGGCTAAATTACTCGGCGAATATATGGAGGAAAAAGGTTTGTATTAATTAAATGGACCCGTAGTACGGGTCTATTTTCTTTTGTTTAATTTTTCCTTAATGTTAGTCACTTTTGACCGTGGTCTTCGTGGTGTCTTGGGGTCAATGGTAATGTCTATTTGGAGAGTATGGCCTTCTTTCGCTCCTCGAGGCAGAAATTGAATTGGCATAATCACTTTGTGTTTACTGGTCCCCATTTCAATAACGGCATATTGTCCTTCTATTGTTCTGATTACACCGGTCATATTGCCACCCCCGTAAGATTATACCTTGATTGTTCGCTATTGGTGCCCAAGAACCTTCTTTAATTATTATTGTGATTTTAAAGGATTTTGTTTTAAAGTCGGTAAAATAGTTATTTGAAGAGTGTTTTAGTAAAGTGGATAGGTTAGGTGGAGGTAAATGACCCATAAAAGATTAGCTTTAGGTAGATTGGGAGAAAAGGTGAGCCTAGATTATCTAAAAGAGCAAGGATTTCAAATACATAAAACCAACTATAAATGTAAAATAGGTGAACTAGACATAATTGCTGCAGACAAGGAAGCATTGGTTTTTGTTGAAGTACGATCCCGTAGCACTAAACGTTTTGGGTTACCTGAGGAGAGTATTGGACCGGTAAAACAAAGAAAAATAAGAATGGTTGCATCTCTTTATTTGCAATCCTTGCATAAACCTCTCCCAAAGGTCCGTTTTGACGTTCTAGCGCTGCATTTTAAGGCCAATGGTGAATTAATGAAAATTAACCATATTAAAAATGCGTTTTAACCGGTTAAAGACTGTTTTCACCCGTTTGGCCCTTTTGCGTTGCCTTTCTATCCTAGTAAGCCTATCATGATGGAAAGAGCACGAAGGGGTGTGAGCAATGAGTACCAATAGAGATTTATGTTACGAGTGCAGAAGTTGTATCTACTATTGGGGAAATTGTTGTCGTGGCTTACTATTTTACAGTTACGAAGATTGCGCGGGACAGTAGAACACCACCGAAAGGTGGTGTTCTTTTTTGCTTGTTTTGTTGACTGTTGTTTATTTGCCGGCAAAAAATCGAAAATACTGGTAACAAAAATCTATTTAACCTCGTCTATAATATAAAGACATTGTGGAGGTTAAAAATGACTGAAATGCCCCAATGCAACCATCAGGACTCTGCATTATCCTTCGAAGAGTTATACGATACACATTTTTCCCGGGTAAACCGTTATTTGCGCTACCGAGTTAAGAACACATGGGACGCCGATGACTTGACAGCCATAGTTTTTATGAAGGCTCTGGAAAAGTATCATACCTTTCGAGGGCAAAGTTCCGTTGCCTCCTGGCTGTTTAGAATTGCACATAACGCTTTTGTTGACTATATGCGTGGTTTGCCGGAACCTTCAGTAACGGAAACGTGTTTACATAAATATGCGGCGCCTCAAAAAACACCCGAAGAGCAAATGCTGTTGAATGAAGAGGTATTTGAACTCCGTTCTTTGCTAAGTTCGCTACCCCCGGACTACAGAGATGTAATGTCGCTGAGGTATGCCGGGGAGTTGAGGTTTGCTCAGATTGCCGAGGTGCTGGATAAAACCGGAGCAGCAGTAAGAATGATTCATTTTCGGGGGTTAAGAATGCTACGAAAACGCTTTAAACACCAGTGGCCAATGGAGATAAAGAAATGAATGATTTTAACAAAGACAGAGGGAAAGTATTTTCTATGGAAAAACATAAAGAGGAAAGGCATAAGGACAGGTGTCGTTTGCTTGAAGGCACCGGCGAAAATGATGTTAATGAATCAGTGCACCAATTATTAGACCATATGCGCAGGATACGACAGGCGGTACCGGTAAATCAAAAATTGCAGACTGAGCTTAAGCAGTTACTGCTTAACAGTAGAATCCCTGGTGACACTCTTTCTGTTTCAGAATTTTCACCGCTGGGTCCAAGGCCGATAAGAAATTTTTTCTCTCGTTTTTGGTTATTTATATTTGGCATAGTGATAGCAGCAGCAATACTTATATTGTGGCTTAATGCTACTGAAACTTACCTTAGACCAGTGGGAAACCCTGTACCGGTAATGAGCTTTTGGTATGCAGGTGGGGAAACAGACTTTACCGTTTCTCCTGAGGGTGCTGTGATAGTAGCCAGAAATGGCAAGTTGTTGCTATCGAACCAATCCAGCAGTCCGTACCGCGTATTGGAATTGCCTCCAAATTGGGATTATAAATGTCCCGCTTTTTCCTCGGATGGAAAAGAAGTGGCATTGGTGCGTAGGCAAAATGGCTACGCACCACAAATTGTGGTCATTAAAGCCAAGGAATTATTAAACCCGGATTCTGCCGCAGAAGCACACCAATTTGAGATATTGCGCAAAGGAAAGAATGCTCACGAGTATAGTGATCTTACCTGGTCTCCGGGGGGATCTCGCCTGGCATATTCAGAGACTGAAGGCAATTTAGCTCGGGTATATATTGCCAGCAGTAACGGGATAAATGACTTTATATCATCAGGCGGACATCCGGCCTGGTCACCGGACGGCTCAAGGATTATTGTCCAGCGTCACCAAACCGGAGGTAATAATTTTCTTTACCTTGTGGATGTTAAAACAGGGATAACAAAGGTGTTGGGGCAAGGTGAGCAGGCTACCTGGGGTGAAAACGGTTTTTTGGCCTTTGTTCTTACCAGTCAAGAAGAGCGGGTTTTAACTTATCTGCCGGATGGGTCTCCACAATTTACTGTGCGGCAACGGATAGGTGAAGTGCGGTCAATTTATGCCGGTCCTGATGGCGGTGAATTACTGCAGGATGACAAGCCTGAAGGAAATTTAATAACACCCAGTACTTTGCTGGTAAGTAAGGACCAAACGGTGACAGGTACGGAAATAGAATGGTTAAAAAAACTTGAGATGGAAGGGGTTCGTGAACCCAGGGTATTGTCCCTGGGCGAAGCTGACCGGTATATCGACCCGGTATTTGGTTACCAAGGAAAGAAACTGTTTTACAGCAGTCAGGAAACCGGTATGGCATCAGTACTACGAATACACTTGGAAGAGAGATTGTGGGACAGAGGAGAGAAGCAGTTATGACTTGGAAACGGATAATATTTATTTGCACTATACTGGCTATGACAATTCCTCCGCAATACGCCTTTGCCGGTACTAATATTAAAGTCAACCCGGGGCTTAACGGCATATACCAAACAGATCGTCCTGTAAAAATAAATATAACTATTGTTAATAGCGAAACAGCATTGGAAAACGCTTTGCTTGAGGTTTATGTAGCTAAACAGGGTGATTATGTGCGCCGTCCGCAGCATGAAGCTATTTATAAGCGCGCGGTCAGTGTTGCGGCCGGGGAGACCTTGGAAACATCCATTGTTATCCCTGGATCCATGGCCAGAAGCGAGCCCAGAGTTAGATTACTTTCCAATAATAAAGAAATAGCGGGTCAAAAGGTACAAGGTATAGCAATAAACAGTGAAATGATAGGTATCAGTGTGGGAGAGGCACCGTTATCAAATGGCCTGCAAGCCTGGCTCGGAGAACACATGAACGATATTACCGTAAAATATATGCCTGCCGGGGAAGTCCCTGCCGATCCTCTGGCTCTGGAAACTGCCGATATAATTATCCTGGATAAGAATAAGATTAGTGAACTCACAGCTTCACAAGTGGATGCCGTCAAGAAGTGGGTGAAGCTGGGAGGGGACATAGTGCTTTCCGGCGGGGCGGGTGCATCGGAAGGAGAACCGTTTGCCGACATAAGCCCGGTATTGGTAACAGGAGAAAAGAATATTACAGGAAGCATAAACGGTTTACGAAACGACACCGGCGCCGTTCAGATTGCTGTAGGCAAATTTGCAAGAGGCGAAGAAAGGCTGGCGGCTAATAATACATTGCTGGTTGCCGATCGGAATCTAGGGCGCGGTAATGTCATTTTCAGTGCCATTGGGCTGGACAGCCTGGCCGCAGCTGATGGCAAAATATGGGAAGGAATATTTGCCGGCATTGATAGGGCTAACGAAAAAATGGTATTTGAAAGTAATTCGCTTGTACAGGCCAGCGCTACCATTCCACAGCTGAAAATGCCTTCTGTATTGCTATTGGCAGGGATTTGGGCCTTGTATATGGTTATTATTGGGCCAGGGCTCTACCTTATTTTGAAAAGATATAATCGTAGGGAATGGGCTTGGCTTTGCATACCGGGACTGGCAGTGGTAACGGCATCATTATTATATTTTTTTGCTCCCTTTCACCGGCTGGGTGGTCCGCTGGGCCAAACCTTAGCCATGGTGAAAATAATGGATGAGAATGTTGCCGAAGTTCAAGCCGGAAGTTCCTTCGTGTTACCCCGTGGGGGCACCCTCTCTTTGACAGCACCGGGCGAGGCGGTCATAACGCCGCAGCGCAGATATTCGAACAGCGGTGACCTGGAGGATTTACCGGTTATTAAGTTTATAGAATCGGAGCAAACGGTTCACTTTGAGCAGGTTGAATTTTGGTCCATGCGCCAGGCTGCAACTTATAAGATCGACAATAACTTCGGTGAAATAGAAGGAAGTTTAAAAATATCCGGCGACCGTATTTCCGGATCCCTTCAAAATAAAACCGGCATGAATTTAACCAAATGCATGGTTGTTGTGGGGGAGAAAGCGTTTGATATTGGCGCGCTACCCAGGGGGAAAGAAGTCCAGGTGGAATACAACCTAAGCAAAGCTAAATTCTTTGATTGGCAAAATGAGCCGGGCAAATGGTTCTTCCCGGGACAGGACATTCCCGCCATTGAACATGTTGCGGTTTCAACTATAAGACCTACCACTTGGAGAGAAAAGGAAGGAAACTATTTTGATGAGGGAATTCAACTAATTGGTTACGGTAATAATGTGCCTGGGTTAGCACAAATAAAAAATGAGGGAGCACGAAACTACAGTTCAGCCATGATCATGCAGCGCCTGCCGCTGGATTTGACGGGTAGCGGTAAATTTACGCTTCCTGCGGGATTAATTCCGGCGCGTGTTATTGGAAACAGCGGCTCTGTACAGCCCACACCGGAAGGAAAATTAATTCACGGACAAAATGTAAAGTTAGAATATAACCTCCGACTGCCGGGGCAGCACCGGAATGCAGAAATCAAGTCAGTTGAGTTTCAATACATGAGTGGGGATGAACCTTACAGGTTGGAAATCTTTAATTGGACAAAAGGGAAATGGGAAGAAATGACATTAAATAAGACACGAATGGAGGCGGAAGAACTCAAACCCTATATCTCCGAAGCATACCGTATCAGGATTTTTATCCGGGGATTAGGCGCTAAGAACATAGTTCCGGTACCTTCCGTGGCAGTGGAGGGAGTGGCAATAAATGATTGAAATGAAGGAATTAACAAAGTCCTTTGGTAATAACATCGCCTTAAATGAATTAACTCTATTCATCCCGGGCGGGCAGGTTTACGGCCTTATTGGTCCTAACGGTGCCGGAAAAACTACGGCCATGCGGATTTTGGCTACTTTAGCTGCGGCGGACAGTGGTACGGCCATTGTTGACGGAAAAGATATTGTTCACGATACCCGTGGGGTACGACGTTCTATCGGATACATGCCCGATTTTTTTGGCGTTTATGATGGATTAACATCACGTGAATACCTGAGCTTTTTTGCGTCGTCTTATAATATACCGGAAGAAAAACATGACGTCCTGGTTAAGGATTTGTTGGAGCTGGTGAACCTGCCGGACAAAGCGGAGGCGTATGTGGATAATTTATCACGCGGTATGAAACAGCGGCTGGCTCTGGCCAGGTGCCTTGTCCACGATCCTCAGGTTCTTATCTTGGACGAACCTGCCTCGGGCCTGGACCCCAGGGCCAGGGCTGAGGTGAAAGAGATCGTAGTACAGCTAGGCCAGATGGGTAAGACAGTACTTATTAGTTCGCACATTTTGCCTGAATTATCCGAGATATGTGACCGGGTTGGAATATTACAAAATGGTAAATTACTGGCCAGCGGCCCCGTACCAGAAATAATTTCCGGCGGGAAAGGTAACCGCGTTATTAATATCGAGGTAACCGAACACATGACAAAACTGGTGGAGTACTTGGGTGGTTATCCTGCTGTTATACAGGCAGAGGAAGTTGACAATATGGTACGTTTGATTTTTAGTGGAAACAAAACCGCACAGGTTAATCTGCTTAGAGAAGTGGTCTCAGCAGGGTATGATGTAGTTCAGTTTTCAGAAGAACGGGGCAACCTGGAAGATATATTTATGGCAGTGACCGGGGAGGTAGAAAGCAATGTCCATCAATCCAGTACTGTTTAAAGAATTATGGCAGCCATTCAGGAAGGGCAAAGCACCTTGGATACTCTTTATTTACCTTCTGGTACTGGGTGGATTTACCCTGGGTTTTATTTATTTGAATTGGCGTCACGCACCGATGACATTTAACCCTTCTCAGAGTCAGGAAATATTTGCGGTCTTAAGTGTTGCTCAATTAATTCTACTGGCCTTTGTTACCCCAGGGCTCACCGCAGGTACGATCAGCGGAGAGAGGGAACGCCAAACCCTTGATGTACTGCTTATTACCGATTTAAGCCCGCGTGGCATTGTAATCAGTAAGCTCGTATCATCTTGTGCCTTTACCTTGTTATTGGTTGTGGCGACGTTTCCCCTGTATAGCATGGTACTCATGTTTGGTGGTATTGCTCCGGCCCAATTATTAAGTATGTTTGGCTTTTATTTAGTAACTATGTACTTATTTGCCTCTATTGGTATGGCCTGTTCAGCTTTTTTTAAGCGAACAGGAATAAGTACCATTACGTCTTACGGTATTACTGCTCTTTTAGGTGCAGGCACTGCCTTTTTGGCTGTATTTATCAGAGAAGTTACCCGAAATATATATGCCGGAATTGATGATATGACTTTTCCTGTGCAGTTTTTGCTTGATATTAACCCGGTGTTTGCACTACTACGCATTATGGGTGAAGGACCGCTCCTGGGACAAGAGGCAAATTGGGTAATACCGTATTGGGGTGTTTATCTAATATTTTATTTAGGTGTAGGTACACTTTTACTATTGTGGAGCGGACGCCGGTTGAACCCTCTGGGCAAATAGTGAAAAGGAGCGGTTATGTGCACTGCAGAAAATTTAGGTGGCTGCTGGTACCATTTGCCGTAATCATATTGCTGGCCGGTTGTGGGGGTGGCACAGAAGGTAATTCTATTTCCAGCTTGGATAAACCCTCACCGGTAGAGCAGATCCCACCTCAAAAGCAGGACGTGTATGACCTTGTATTGCTTGGGGCACGGCAAGAAGCAAAAAAGGGTGTTACTTACGATGACTCTTATCAAGTTATTGATTATCCTGGGGGCGACGTTCCGGAGAACCGGGGGGCATGTACGGATGTGGTCATAAGAGCCTTTCGCCATGCGGGTATAGATTTGCAGCGACTGATTCATGAAGACATGAAGGTGCACTTTAATCGTTATCCTCAAAATTGGGGATTGGCACGACCCGACCCCAACATTGACCACCGGCGGGTCCCCAATCAGGTTAATTTTTTTAGCAGATTCGGTGATTCCCTTACAATTTCCACGGGCAAAGAGGGTTTACAGGAATGGCAGTGGGGAGACGTGGTCTATTGGAGGTTTCCCAATGGACTTGAGCACTGCGGCATTATTAGCGACCGTAATGGTGCTAGCGGCATGCCCCTGGTTATCCATAATGCCGGTATGGCAGTGGAAGAGGATTGCTTGAACCGCTGGGAGATTACCGGACATTTCCGTTACCCGCCCGGTAGTATGCAAGAAAGATAAAAACCCCTTCAGTCCGGAAGGGGTTTTAAAATTAAATTTTGCCTACTAAATCCCAGTCTCTCTTGATGCCGGGTCTCCCGGGTACCCAGCCGGCAGGGGCACCAAGACCTGAGGCCTCGGTAAACTGAAGGGCCTGTAAAACCCGAATGATTTCCTTTACATTTCGCCCTACCGGTAGAGGATATTTACAAAAATACTTAATTAACCCGTTTGGTGACACAATAAGGGTTGTGCGGGTAGCAAATCCCGTTGCCGGGTTATAAGCTCCGTAGCACCGGGAAATTTCATGTGTAGGGTCGGATAGCAGCGGGTATTGTACTTTCCGGGCTGAAGGTGATATTTGGGCAAAAATCTTATGAGCATATACACTGTCGGTACTAATGGCCAGTACTTCAGCCCCAAGCTTTCTAAATTGATCATAATGGTCAGCCACGGCTGCTAATTCTGTTGGTCAGACAAAGGTGAAATCAGCAGCGTAAAAGAATAATACAACCCACCTTTTCCGGTAGTCAGAAAGTTTGAAAGTCTGTCTCTCGCCGCAGTAATATCCTTCCGCCGTAAAATTAGGCGCCGGCGTATCCAGTACTATTGGCTCAGAAACAAAACAGTAGTCTGAAAGAATAACGTCAGACAAGTCAATCCCCCCTTCATTGTATTTAAATATCTTATGAGAGGGGGAGAGTATTAGTGCAGATTCACTATGATGGTCTAGACATCTCCCTCTTCCGGGACTATGCATATAAAGGAAAAGTCTTCTTTTCCCTTACTTTTGAATTGGTGCTCAGCGCCGCCGGGAACATAGGCTACGGAACCTGGCTCTACCACATGTTCTTCACCTTCCAGGTATAATATGCCCTTGCCACTCACAATGTAATTAATATGCGGCCATGCGTGTGAGTGCCGCGGTGTGTTTCCCCCCTCCGAAAGGGTAAACATACGCATTACCCAACCTTCCCACCCCTGTGCCGGCCCTATCAGGGTTTGCTTAAGGGCATTTAGTGCTCCCGGAGCGTTAACTTCAACTTTATCAATGTTGGCAACATTACTTACAAACAAGATTACATAACCCCTTCCTCTTATAATGAGTGTTCAAAACTATAGTTTTGTATGGTTTTGGGAACAATCTCCTAAACTAACAAATAGATTCGACAGGTAAGTCATTTATCCTATATAATTCTAAGTTAGGAGTTACAATTTCCTTTAATAACACGGACTAACAATTAACTTTAGTATTGACAAGGAGGAGCTATCACATGGTTTTAGCCAGGAATCCATTGATGGAAGTGACCCGGGACTTGGTGGCAACGGCCACCGGTAAAACACCGGCAGACAAGGTTATTCAAAACGGTAAAGTGGTGAACGTTTTTACCGGGGAGATATTGAACTGGGATGTGGCAATTAAGGGGGACCGGATAGCCACGGTAGGTGACGTCAGTCACACTATTGGTCCTGATACTGAGGTTATTGACGCGGAAGGCTATTATCTTTGCCCGGGCTTTATGGATGGCCATGTGCATGTGGAAAGCAGCATGGTAACGGTCACTCAATTTGCGCGTGCAGTTCTTCCGTGCGGAACTACCACCATATTTATGGACCCTCATGAAATAGCAAATGTGTTGGGGATGGACGGGGTTAAATTGATGGTAGAGGAAGGACTTAACCTTCCCCTCAAAGTTTTTGCCACCATGCCTTCGTGTGTTCCTGCGGCTCCCGGGTTCGAAGATGCGGGCGCTGTTTTTGGGCCGGAAGAAATTGCTGAAGCTATGACCTGGCCCGGGATTTGCGGCTTGGGCGAAATGATGAATTTTCCTGGTGTACTGGCCGGAGATGAAAGTGTACACGGAGAGCTAAAGGCTACAATGCAGGCAGGGAAACCCATCACCGGTCATTATTCTGTGCCTGGGGATTTCCAGGGATTAGCAGCTTACGGTGCTGCCGGAATTATTTCCTGTCATGAATCCGTGCTAACTCAGGACGCGTTAAATCGCCTTCGCTTGGGGTTTTATGCCAAAATGCGAGAGGGTTCTGCGTGGCATGATGTGAAAGCTACTGTAAAAAGTTTGACCGAAACCAGTGTTGATAGCCGTCGTGCCATCTTAGTAAGCGATGACTGTCACCCTGACACTCTGTTAAGTTCAGGCCATCTGAACCATGTAGTGCAAAGAGCCGTTAACGAGGGGCTTGATCCCATTCGCGCCATTCAAGCGGTAACCATCAATACAGCGGAATGCTTTGGCGTGGCCCAGGACCTGGGAGCAATTGCCCCGGGCCGTTTTGCTGATATTCTTTTCTTAAGTGACCTGGCCGGTGTTGAAGTAGAAAAGGTTATGACCGACGGGCAAATTACAGCAGATGCCGGTAAAATGTTAGCTGACTTGCCTGAAGTTACATACCCCACCAACGTTAGTAGTTCCGTTCATTTAAAAGAACACTTAAAGGCTGATCACTTCCGAATTGTAGCTCCTACTACGGGTACAGGAACAGCCCGAGCTCGTGTCATGGAGATTTTAGAAGCAAGTGTGCTCAACAGGCACAAGACAGAGGAATTACCAGTAAAAGATGGCGGAGTTGAAGCTGACTCAACCCATGACATTGCCAAAGCGGCGGTTGTAGAAAGACATGGAGGGAATGGAAGTATAGGCTTGGGACTGGTGCAGGGATTCGGTTTAAACGGAGGGGCCGTCGCGTCAACCATTGCCCATGATAGTCATAACCTTCTCATTGTGGGTATGAATGATGCTGACATGGCTTTAGCCGGAAACGCCCTGGCAGAAAGCGGGGGCGGAATGGTGGTCGTGCGGGATGGTAAAGTGCTGGCGCTCCTACCCCTGCCCATAGCCGGTCTTATGTCTGATAAGTCGGTAGAGGAAGTTGCAGACAGGGTAAAAGGCGTTCATGATGCGTGGCAGGAGTTGGGGTGTCGGTTAGTTTCTCCGTTTATGACCATGTCTCTCCTTTCGCTACCGGTGTTGCCAGAGCTAAGACTTACTAACCGGGGGCTGGTAGATACATTGAGTTTCTCGTTTGTTGACCTGGTCCAAAGCTAATGGTTTTAAAAAACTCTATTTCGGTGCTGGCCGGAATAGAGTTTTTTACACTTTAGAAAAGTATACCTTGCCATATATATGGCAAGAACAAAGGAAAAAAGTACTGAAAAACGCGCGGTAAGGGAACTGATTTAGCGCGCTTTTCTTGATATCTGTTGCATATACTGCCAGCTTGATTTAAAATGGGTAAAGTAAACTGATTAACGACATTTAGTTTACATGCAGAGGAGGGCGTGCTATGCACAAATTCAGTATGCTAATTCTTCTTATTTTAATTGCCTTTACCGCAGGATGCGGCGACGATGGAAAAAGTTTAAAGACCACCGGGACAGTTGAGGCGGAGGAAATTAGAATAGTGGCAGAAGTAGGCGGAACGATAAAAGAGCTTTTTGTAGATGAAGGATCGGTTGTTGCAGGAGGAGATAAGGTGGCCTTGCTTTCCTCTCCGGAATTGGAATTAAAAGTAGAGCAAGCCAAAGCAGAATTAAGAGCTACCCGGGCAAAGCTGGCCGAAGCAGAAAGCGGAAGCAGGGTTCAAGAAATTGCGGCAGCAAGGCAGGAAGTGGAGCGTATAGCTGCTGAGCTTAAATCGGCCCGCTCAGACTTAAACCTTCAGCAGGACACACTGCAGAAATACAGGCAGTTAGCTGAGCAAGGTGCCTTGACCGAACATAAATTGAATACTCAGGCTAACTTGACTGATAAGGCAAAGTACCGCCTAAATGCTGTGGAATCAAGTTTGGAAGCTGCCCGCAGTAAACTGGATTTGTTAAAGACCGGGGTAAAACCGGAAACCATAGAACAACTTCGGGCCCATGTAGATGCAGCCAATGCAGCAGTAAAATTGCACGAGCAAAATCTTTCTGAAACTGTGCTACGTACACCCATGAAAGGGACCGTGCTTACGTGTAATTACAAAAAAGGTGAAGTAGTAAAGCCCGGATCTGAAATTGCCACCCTGGGGAATACTGATGATTTATACCTTTATACCTATATCCCTGAAAACCGGTTGGATAAAGTTAAAGCTGGACAGGAAGTCCAAATTGCCGTGGACAGCTATCCTAAAAAGCGATTTAAGGGCAAGGTCACCTATATCTCACCGGAGGCTGAATTTACTCCTAAAAATGTGCAGACTAAAGAAGACCGGGTACGATTGGTTTTTAAAGTTAAGTTAGAAGTGGTTAACGGACAGTCTTACCTTTTACCGGGTATGCCGGCAGATGTTTATTTATAAAATGTCTAACTGCTTAATTAAATGATAAGGAATAAGGTGGTATTAGTGCCTTACGTGATAGAAGTCGAAAATCTAAGTAAAAATTTTGGCTCTTTGCAAGCCGTGGACAATGTCTCCTTGCAAATACCCGAAGGGTCCATATTTGGTCTGCTTGGTCCGAACGGTTCCGGCAAATCCACTACTATACGAATGCTGTGTGGCCTAATGAGGCCTTCGGGTGGTGGCGCAACTGTATTAGGCTATGACATTGTCACCGGTGCTGAAAAGATTAAGCAAAACATAGGTTACATGAATCAAAAATTTAGTCTGTATGAAGATTTGACCATTAAGGAAAATATGCTGTTTTTCGGTCAAATATACGGTCTGTCCCGCAGTTATGCCAAAGAGCGGCTGTCCGAATTAAAGCAGGAAATGCAGCTTGATATAAGGGAAAACCAAATTGTAGGTACTCTCTCCGGTGGCTGGAAACAGCGGGTTGCCTTGGCCTGCGCATTTCTACATGAACCGCGTCTGCTTATTCTGGACGAGCCCACTGCCGGAGTAGACCCTGTTTCCAGACGGCTTTTTTGGCAAATCCTAAGTGACTTGAGCCGGAAGGGGATCACCGTTTTGGTAACAACTCACTATATGGATGAGGCTGAGCGGTGTGACACAACCGCTCTAATGTTTAAGGGGCAACTTAGCGCATTCGGTAAGCCCTCAGATTTAATAGAGCAATTTGCCGGTACCTCCAGCTTAGAAGATGTGTTCGTAAAATTGGCCCGGGAAGGAGCTGAACAGGATGCGCTTTAGTCTCCTCGCTGCTATTGCCCGTAAGGAGATATTGCACATAATAAGAGACCGGCCCAGCTTAATAATATCCGTGGCCATGCCGGTATTAATGCTTCTCTTGTTTGGATATGCTGTGACTACGGATGTGGAAAACATATCCCTGGCCGTGTTGGATAATGACCGTCACCGGCAGGGGCACGAACTGGTGGATGCTTTCGAGAATACCGGCTACTTCCAGCCTGTAATCTATGTCAAAAATATTGACCGGCTCGAAGATCATCTTGATGAAGGCAGTGCTAAATCCGGACTGGTCATACCATCTGGATATGCTCGGAATCTAAAGCGCGGGGAACCGACACGGGTCCAATTTTTAGTGGACGGCTCAGACCCCTTGGTAGCCAGGACGGCGCTAAATGTGGCCCAAATTACCGCTCAAAATCTAGGTAGACAGAAGCAAATAGAATTTCTTAATCGTCAGGGCGGCATACAGTTAGACAAAGAGCCACCCATAGATATGCGAACCCGGGCCTACTACAACCCCGGATTGGAAAGCCTAAAGTTTAATGTGCCCGGGTTAATTGGGCTGATTCTTCAGAACATTACCGTAATGCTTACCGCGTTTGCCCTGGTTAGGGAAAGGGATCGTGGAACTCTGGAACAGCTAATGGTTACTCCTGTACAGGGATTTGAGCTAATGGTAGGTAAACTAATTCCCTACATCATAATTGCCTTTATGGATGTGGGCCTGGTACTGGGACTTGGCGTATGGTGGTTCAAAGTGTCCATTCAGGGCAGTCTGCCGCTGCTTTTAATATTGTCCCTATTGTTTTTGATCTTTGCCCTGGGGCTGGGAATGTTGTTTTCGGCTGTCGCCAAAACACAACTCCAGGCTATGCAAATGGTTATGCTTTTCATTCTCCCGTCTGTTCTCTTATCGGGTTTTGTGTTTCCACGGGAATCTATGCCTAATGTTATTAGCTACCTTGGTTATGTTATACCGCTAACGTATTTCCTCGAAATTCTACGTGGTATCATGCTTAAAGGGGTGGGTTTGACTCAGCTTTGGCGTGACGTGATTCCGCTGGCAGGCTTTGGCATTGCTGTTGTTACCGTCGCCTCATTAAAGTTCCGCAAGAGGGTGGAATAATGGACAAGCGCAATATTAGGGAAACAATATTGAACAGTATGGAAATATTGGCCGAGCGCAAAGGGCTGACCGGAACTACAACGGACGAATTGGCAGCAGAAGCAGGTATAAGTAAGCGCACATTATACCGCTACTTCATAAGTAAGGAAAAAGTAATAGAGGCAATGTTTCTTCGTTTGACCGAGCGCATAGAAAAATTAATCCGGGAAGTCATTAAAAGTGACCAGACACCACCGGAAAAACTGCGGCAGATTGCGCTATTGGTCTATGAGAATATACGGTTTATGGATTCACTGGCATTTGGTGAATTACAAAAACATTACCCGGACATATGGTCATATATTGATGACTTTCGTACTGCACGCATAGGGCAGTTAGAAAGTATTTTAACAGAGGGAGTAGATTTAGGCTATTTCAGAAATGTGGACTCGCATATAACAATAACGGCTATTCTTGCAGCGGTTCGAGCTGTTATAAATCCTTCTTTCATATGTGACCATTCCATTTCCCTGGATGAAGCATTTAGAAAAGTCTTTGACTTGTTTTTATTTGGTATCAATACAGAAAATAAAAAGTAGTTAGAAGTGCTGTTAACGCAGGAATTTGAGTTCTGAGAGTGAATAATTAAAGGAATAGTTTAAATATTCCCACCATTGGGAGGTAAGGCATAAGGGGTGTGTAAATATGGATTATCTTTTCCAGTGTTTTTGGCATACAAGCATATGTAGGGAGGGAAAGGAATACCTGAAGGGGTTTACAGAATACTGTGATAGCAATTACGAAATGACAGCAAGCATGTTGGTAAATGCAAAATCTTTCATTGTAACTGATGCTTTGTTGGAGTATGGCCGGGTTCAGGGCGAGAAAAGAAATATGGTGCAAAGATTGGAAGGATTGGAGGGGATGGAGGCATATTTTGGCTGTGGACCAGAATTGCGCCAGGGGCTAAAAGATGTTAATGACTCCGTGGCGATTTCCCTCTTTGGCGAAAATGTACGAGGAATAATTCAGGCAGAGACTTTTTTATTAAGTGAACGGGGATACGCTTCACTGGAGGCATATAGTAAACATTGGGACAAATTTTATACCGATTCATGCCGTTACTATAGTAATTTGAAACATGTAAAACACTCCTGGAGTGATTATGTCGGCAATGATAAAAGGGAAAACATCATTTTTACCCGTTTTAAAAACCAGCAATTATACAGGCTTAATTCCGGAGAGTACCTGGTTTCGGGGTCATTAAGTGACTCTTTCCACGAAATAAATGTAGTACTAAGTTTAAATGGTTCAGGCACCAGGGTTATTGCAGCAAAAAGTAGTTTTTTGAGAGTACCTGATGCTATTTGCAGGGAATCAGTTGATTATCTAAGACGACTTGAAGGAAAAGATCTTATCGGATTATCAAAAAAAGAAATTGCCGAGCTTCTGGGTAAGTCCCAGGGTTGTGTGCACCTTATTGACATAGTTCATGATGCTGTAACTACCTTGAGTTTATATATTAAACAAGTGGATTTAAAGCGCTAGTGGCGGGTATATTCCTTGGTCAAGAAAGGGGTTAATTTTATGCGTTTTTTTAATTCCTGGGATGAAATGCAAGAAGGAGACATAATTGAGTTTTCCAGAACTTTCAATGACGGTGATGTGGCCAATTTTACTGGTACTACAGGGGATTTTAACAAGTTTCATATAGATGAAATTGCGGCACAAAAGTGCGGGTTTAAAAAAAGAATCGTACCGGGCCTTTTAACTGGTGGTATGTTGACGCATGCCGGCGGCACACTCCTCCCGGAGCCGTACGTAGCCTCAAAAATGTCCTTTCGGTTTTTGGCACCGGTTTATATAGGAGAAACCATCACCGCTAGGGTGAAAGTGGCATTAAAACAAGGTAAAAAGCTGGAACTGGAAATGATATGTACGAATCAAAATGGCGAGCAAGTGCTTGAAGGAAATGTTTTTGGCAAAATTGTTCCTCTAACCGGTGCGGCATCTATGTAAGTTTAAATTTAAACCAGTATAGGTGTCCTTACAGTTTACTTCTTTCTATAAACCAAACCTTCTGCCAGGGCCACCAGTTGCCCGCTTTCATCTTTCACTTCCAAGCGATAAAGGCCGGTTTTGTTTGTTAAGTTATCCTCTTGAGCCGTTGCGGTAAGGGTGGTGCCCGCAGTCGTGGCCTTTAAAAAACTGATGTTTACATTTAGTGCCACTGCTACTGGGCCGTGAGCATTGCTGGCAGCAGCAAAGGCTATGTCAGCCAGAGTGAAAATGGCACCGCCGTGTGTTAACGCAACTCCATTAAGTAATTCGGGTTTTACCTCCATACTGGTCCGCGCGTAACCAGGCTTCATTTCCTTAAGCTCGATACCCAAGTGCTTCATCAGGGCATCCTTTCCAAGACGTTTTCTTGCTTGGCTTAGGGATTCTTTTTTACCAATGATATCCATAAGTAGTCTCCTCTCTTGCCTTGACTATAACCACAATTTTCTTTCCAGATTACGGTACTGAATAGCTTCAGCTACATGTACGGCATCAATTTCTTCACTACCCGCAAGGTCCGCTATGGTCCTTGCTACCTTCAGAACTTTGCCGTGCGACCTCGCGGTCAGCTTTAACCTGCTGAAAGCATCCTGCAGGAGGTTTTTTCCCTCCGCAGTAGGGCGACAAACCTGCTGTAGCATCTTGGACGTCATGTGTGCATTACAATTCAAAGGGATGTTTAATCCCAATTTCTCCAAGCGCTGTTGCATAAACTCCCTGGCGTTTTGAACCTTTTTTCTAATATCCTGTGAAGTGTCGCCGTCCGGTGGTGACTCCAATTCCGAAAAAAGAGGCCGGGGTACTTCTATATGTATATCCAATCGATCAAGGAATGGCCCGGATATTCGGCCGAGGTACCTTTGCACCTGGGGCGGGGTGCAGCTGCATTCGCGCTCCTCATCGGTTAAAAAACCGCAGGGGCAGGGATTCATGGCAGCAACCAGCATTATCCGCGCCGGATAACTTACTGATGAATTAACCCGGGAAATCGTAACCAAAGAATCCTCAAGGGGTTGGCGCAACGCCTCCAAGGCGTCCCTGCGGAACTCAGGTAGTTCGTCCATAAAAAGGACGCCATTATGGGCCAGAGATATCTCCCCCGGGCGTGGGAATCTTCCGCCCCCGACAAGGCCTGCCGTAGATACTGTATGATGTGGCCCGCGAAAAGGTCTTCGGGCAACCAGCGGTTCTCCGGCCGGGACCAGTCCTGCAAGGCTATGTATCTTTGTAACCTCCAGGGCTTCTTCCAAACTGAGATCCGGTAAAATGCCCGCCAATCTTCTGGCCAGCATGGTTTTTCCCGAGCCGGGACTACCCAGCATTAAAACATTATGGCCTCCTGCCGCCGCTATTTCCAGTGCCCTCTTAGCGGCTGTTTGACCCCGCACGTCAGCCATATCCGGGGTCCCTTCTTTCTCTTGCCGGAAGAGACCTTCAATATCCTGCTTGTGCGGTAGCATCTGCTCTTGCCCTTGCAAATGAAAAACCAACTGAGCTAGAGTTCCGGCTCCGTATATTTCCACGTCCTGTATCAAAGCTGCTTCCGGAGCGTTTTTCCAAGGTACAATTATTTGGTCAATATTATGTCCCTTTAATGCTGATACCAGGGGAAGTGTTCCGTTAATTGAACGGACTGACCCTTCCAGCGACAATTCTCCAATAAACGCATACTGCCGACAGACAGTTGGATCAACCTGTCCGGTGGCCGCCAGTATGCCCACAGCAATGGCAAGGTCATAAACCGGACCCTCTTTTTTTATGTCCGCCGGTGCTAAGTTAACAGTTATCCTGCTGAGTGGAAAATCATAACCGGAGTTTCGAATTGCCGTTCTAACTCTGTCCCGCGCTTCGCGGACGGCAGTATCGGGTAATCCAACAATATCGCAGGCAGGAAGCCCGTTCGATACATCTACCTCAACCTGTATTATATGCCCTTCTAAGCCGTGCAGGGCTACGCTTTTAACAATTGCAAGCATGTTCTCCTCCGTTTTTGATTCCCGTTCTTTAGGTTAATTATTCCTCGAGGACATAAATATTCCTGCAAGAGTTAAGGAATGAGGTTTGAAATTAACTATCTCCCGTGTTCATCGATCTCCCTAATCAGAAGAAAGACCGGGTTGTCTTTTGGGTTACTTCAGATAACATGCATATGCTGCAATAACTTGGCTCAAGACAAGGCTCTTATGGCTGCGCTTTGCAGGTAAAATGTTCTACAACAACTTGATGCAGTTAAGGGGCCAGTAAATAAGCACGGCTTTACCGATGATATTATCCTCCGGCAGTGGCCCCCATGCTCTGCTATCTTGACTATGATTGCGGTTATCTCCCATCATAAAGTAGTTGCCTGGCGGCACCTTTACCGGCCCAAAGTTATCAAAATGCAGTTCCGGTGGCAAGTAATTTTCCTCTACCCTTTTATCGTTAATATATAACTCACTGTTTTGACTTTCTACAGTATCTTTAGCGGTGCCTATTGTCCGTTTTACGAAGTCAGTGCTGGGATCAAGGGGAAATTTAAAAACCATAATATCGCCCAAGTTCGGTTTTGTGAAATGGTAAGAAAGTTTACTGACAATGATTCTATCCCCTACCTGTAAAGTAGGAACCATAGACCCGCTTGGGATATAAAACGGCTCAAAAACGAACATTCTAATAATCAATGCAAGTAGAACCGCTATAACAACTGATTTTACAGTTTCTATGAATGCTGAATTACTTTTGGATCCACATTTTTGCTCTAACTGATCTTTACCCATTCGTTACGCTTGATCCTTTCAATAGCAAAATTGATATTACTGGATTTATTCTACACCGTTTTGGTATATGTGTAAAAGGAAGTTATGTCGCTTATTGTCTGTATGTGCATTAGCTAAATTTAGCGTAATTAGTAAAAGATCATTTTAATTTAAGATTCCTAAGGATTCTTTTATACCAATCCCAGTGAATCACAAAATGATATACAGTCAAAGCAACCAAACCTAATGATGCCCATTCATGAACTTCACCCAGAAAATGATGTATTTCCTCGAATTCTAACTCGTGCGGGAGGACTAACCAAACAAGAAGTCCGGTAATTGCAGTTATTAACATTAAAAATAATAGCGCTGTGTCTAAAAAGAAGTGTTTAGTTTGCATTTTCATTTATATCACCCCAGTAAGATTTATGCCAGGGAGGTAAAGTCTGAAACATTTAGCTACAATTGAAACATTTAACTACAATTACTTTTCTGATGCAATGACATGACAAACAAGCCATCGGTTGATGACTTAAAAAAAAGAGATGGAACAGCAGGAAATCAGGAGACTGCCTTAATACGATAACCTTGAGTTTTAGCCAATAGAATCGCTTGTTCTACCGTGATTTCACGGTTTACTGGAAGAACATCTGATTTTCTATACAATTCAGCGTCATACGGTTCTTTCTTTTTGAGGATATTGTAAATAGCTGTAAGGAGCATTCTTGCAATGGCGATAATTGCCCTTTTATGACCACGACGCTTTTTAAGCCTTAAGTAGCGGTTACGGATTTCAGGATGCTTTTCGCTTTTAACTACAGCGGTGGCACACTGTACCAGAAGCGGCTTTATATAACAACCGGCTCTTGAAATCCTTACTGACTTTTTCTTTCCGGCACTTTCGTTATTCGTAGGTGTGAGCCCTGCCCAAGAACATAGATGCTTAGCTGTCGGAAACACGTCCATGTTGACACCTATTTCGGAGACTACGGTTATGGCCGAAAAGATGTTCTTAAAGGACGGAACAGTTAAGATCAGATTAATTTCTTCAGTGTAGGGCTCGGAAAGGGAAAGGATAATTTTTTCAAGATCAGCCTTACGTGATTCAAGATCTTCATAGTGCTGTTTGATTACCTTAAGTTTTTCAGCTTGTTCAGGCGTAATTAAACCATCTATAGCAAGCTCCAGTAAAGGGATTTTATCTTTCATAGAACCGTGAATAAGCGGTTCTATGTCAAAACTGTTTTCCAGAGGATTAGCTAAAAGCCTATTAATGATGTTTTGGAACTTTTGCCAAAAGTGTCTGAAACAACATTTCCAAGCTGAATATTAGATACAGTTAAACAGTTTTGAAGACGGTTTTTCTCGCTTGCCATAAAGTTGGTAAGCTTAAAACGGTAACGCATAAGATCACGGAGCTGCCTGATAGCAAGAGGAGGCATAAAGCTTCCAGCTATAAGGTCATGCTTAAATAAATCGGCAATCCATTTAGCGTCTTTTTTGTCAGTCTTCTTACCACGGATTGCTTTGACATATTTGGGATGTGCCAGAGTGATATTGCAGAAATCTTCAAGTATATTAAAGACGGGAATCCAGTATTTTCCCGTAGATTCCATACACACATCCTTGCAGTTATTCTCACAAAGCCAATGTAACAGCTCCTTCAGACCTTTTGTATAGGTAGAAAAGCGATGGCGTTTGTAGCTGGTAATACCTTTGTTGGTAGAGGCAATACAATTAACAACAAAGGTTTTGTGAACATCAATGCCACAACAGATTGGATAAACGATTTTTAAAGCCATAGAGAAAATTCCTTTCAAAGTATTACAGGGATAGACAGCATTGACTGATTGCCTGGCAATAAACGAGTAATGTTTATACAAAGATAAGTCTGCGTGCTTTCATATCACACTTATTTGTGCTTGGAAAGACAATCTACACATATAAATATGCGGTCACTCATAAGGAGTGGCCCACTCACCTCCACGTGATTTGTAGTTAACTGTTATCCCTATGACTGTAGAATAATAAAAAAACAGCTCGAAGCCAACACGTTTCATTACGTTTTGTGCCTTGAGCGAAGCGAAAGGAATGGGTATAAAAAAGAAACCTATTTTTTAAAACTTCGAGTATATGCTCGAAGTTTTTGCATTTTATGGGGGTGATGGTTAATGAAAGAGAGTGGTTAATATGGCTTACATGCATATGCCGCAATAACTGGAAAGCATGACTCTCAAGTAGTACTCAATCTAGGTAATTCTTTTTATAGCCTGATACAGGCATTGTTAAAAATGTGCAAAAAATTAATGCCAGTATTAAAACCAGCATTTAATGTAAAGGGTTATTATGTTACCAGACAGAGAATACAGAGTTATGTTCAGTTTTATTTGACAATTGCCCACGCAAAATGTACATGCTCGCATGCATGATACCCATCCTTACGTTCCTGGAAGTAGTGTTCTTCGATGTCGGATGGGCTCAAGTTCTCATGTAGACATATGTCTAAACGTCTAAGATCTGCGTCAAGAGTCAAGGGGTTAAAACCCGTGATCAGAGGTTCGCCCATTTGCTGCACTAACTCCATAGCCAATTGCATCCGTTTATTCACTCTTTCGGGGTCAAAGGCGTCAGTGTCCATGTAATCGAAAATAACAGCGCTACCCGCTGGGGCGACATTGGCGATGGCACGTAATGTTGCGAATACCTCGTCCCGGGTCAAGTACATGGTGACACCAAGCCAGCTAAAGAAGCTTTTGGCCTGCTGGTTATACGATGATTGCGCGAGTGCAGTTGACAAACTATCCTGCGTGAAATCCACGGGGATAAAGTGTAGTTGCGATGTTTTCTCCCAGCCCAACTCAATGAGTCGATTTCGTTTAAAGGCTTGTGTAGCGGGATGGTCGACCTCGAATACTTGAAGCTGCTCTACCAATTCTGGACGCCGGAACGCAAAGGTATCCATTCCTGCCCCGAGGATGACATACTGCTTCACCCCATGCTTAACAGCCTCCTCAAGTTTGTCTTCCGTATAACGTGAACGGCTAAGGGTGTGGGATGTACCTGGTCCTGCTCGCATTGACCACGCTAAGGCGCTTGCATCATTATGGCACGAAGCAGCGCTTATAGGGTCAATAGTTTTTATAAACTGGACAGACGGAGTATATTGCTTCTCTAGGGCTATGCGTTCCTCCTCCGTAAGGATACTATAAGCTAGAAAGTCATTAAAGATTTTAGGGACATCGTGCATGGCGTGGTAGGCACGCATGTAGGTTGTTCCCAGTGCGGTGAGGCTGACTTGGTTCTTCTTCATATAAATACCTCCTTTTACAAAACAATTAAATGTTAATAACATAAATATATATTACCTATTATGGATGATAATACCTGCATTCCTAAAAATTATTAAACGATCCCAAATATATGATGGCTATACCTATGGCTTATCGATCAAGGGTAGGTTCCTGGGCTAGACTTAGAAGCCGTCTTCGCAGACACTCCCCTGGAAACCCTAAGTTATGCCGAAGGACTCTAGCGGATACTGGGCCGGGCCGGAGCACCTGACAATTTTTTTTCTGGATTACGACTAGTAACTAAGTGCCCAGATTAGTAGCTGGTCATGGAAAATTGCATTGTGGGTGAAAAAGGAAAATAGGCAATTTTTAATTCGAGTTTAACGCTCGAATTTTTTGTTTTCTATGGGGGTGGTTGGTATATGAGAGGGTAGTCGAGCTTCCTCGAGGGCATTAAAGGACAAGTGGTAGCAATTCCTTTTAAAAGCATCCAAAGTTTGTTTTTACTCCTAGCCCTTGCAAGTAGTTGCAAATCATAGTAAGATGTACTTAGTTTATAAATGTACTGAGTATAGTGTTGTACTAGTTTCAGAGGGTGAAAATATGGAGCCTATTAAAGGAAACAGAATAGAGCGAAAAAAAGAAGAAACAAAGAAAAAAATTATTGCTGTTGCCATGGATTTATTTCATAAGCATGGGTTTGATCAAACAACAATTGATCAAATAGCAATGGAGGTTGACATTGCCAAGGGAACAATCTATAACCATTTCTCGGTCAAAGAAGCCATCATCAGTGAATACATATACAGAACTTTTAAGGAAGAAACTCCTGCATTAACCCACCTTTTACAGCAATTGCCTGATACCCGGTCACGCTTAATTTCACTATTTCGTAAATCGCTGGAGTGGGTGGAGTTTGAATTTGACAAGAATCTTTATAAAAAATATTTTGCTTACAGGATGCAAACCTTTGAGCAATCGTTCAGAGGTCAGAGCCTGAGAAGCGGTTTTAACATTATCCTGGGGCAAATTATTGATATGGGCCAGCAAGCTGAAGAAATCAGAAAGGATGTGCCGACTGAAGTTCTTGCCCACCAATTAGAATCAATTCATTCTTTTATGGTAGCGGCCTGGTTGGCTATCCCAGAAAGTTTTTCGGTAGAAGAAAGAATTACATGGAATGTTGATCTTTTTATAAACGGAGCAAAAGAACAGGGGGAGAAAAGAATAACAAAAAGCTAAATATGGTACAGGGGGAGGGTATCCATGGAAAAGGGTTGTGGAATGTTTTTTTTCAGTTGGCCCGAAGCCTATCAAGCCGGGGTGGAGGTAGCCGGGGGAAAAGGTTGGAACCTGGGAAGGCTGGAGCGATATGGATTCAAGGTTCCCGCCGGGGGAGTCCTTTCGGCAGGGGCATACCAGGATTTTATTAAAGTAAACGACCTGCGGGAAGCTACAAAGGATATCTTGCAAAGTGTAACCATTGGTAATATTAGTGAGAAGGGGATTGAGGATAAACTTTTTCTAATCAGAGAAAAAATCAAGGCCGGCTATATTCCTGCGCACATTCAGGAAAAACTGACCTTCGGGCTAAAAAACAACGGAATCCTCGAAAAACCATTGGCTGTCCGGTCCTCAGCAACTGCCGAGGACGCTTCCGATGCGTCTTTTGCCGGAATTCACGACTCGTTCTTAAATGTAAGGGGTCTGGATAACATCCTGTCCGCGATTAAAGGGTGTTACGCATCCTTGTGGACACCCCGGGCCGTTGCCTACAGGCGGAAAATGAACGTTAAAGATGACGAAGTGATACAAGCAGTGGTGATCACGGAAATGGTGATGTCCCAGGCCGCCGGAGTCGGCTTCACCTGCGACCCCCGGACCGGACGGGAAGATGTCGTGCTCATTAGCGCTAATTTCGGCCTGGGTGAAAGCGTGGTTAGTGGCGCTGTGGAGCCGGACGAATATCTTTTAAATGAGAATTTAAGGTTGATTGAAAAGAAAATCGGCCCAAAGGAAGGAATGACCGTTACCGGTAAAAATGGAGGCACGGAGTTTATTAAAACGGATAATGCGTCCGGGCAGGTACTGTCCAATGATAATATACAGGAGTTGAGTATGCTAGTCTTGCGGGTATTCGACGCATTGGGCTGTTCCGAGCAGCACCAGGATATTGAATGGGCCTTCGATGGTGAAAATTTTTACCTGGTTCAGGCCAGGCCTGTAACTGCACTGCCCATTTATACTTTCCCTGAACTTAAGGGAAAGCAGGAATTTTGGTCCAATGCCAACTTGAGGGATGCCATGCCCATGGTTCAGTCAACACTTAACTGGAGCCTTGCAAGTCAAAACCTTAACGCACTATTTAATGTACCGTTTGAAACAATCGGTTATCCAATACCCCGGGGGTTACGATCTATCAAATTATATCAGGGCCGGATATATCTCAATCCTTCCATTCATCAATGGCTCTTTTATGATGCTTGCGGCATCGCACCCCGTGAAATTAACGAGGCTGTAGGGGGGCACCAGCCGGAAATAAAAATAAACGAAAAGAGACCTTATTTCGGAATAAAGGGATTTAAAAGATTGGTGCGGTTATTAAAACTAGCTTTTTGTGGGCATAAAATTAGAAAGAATGCGAAAAAGTCTTTCGAGACGTTTGATTGTTTCACGAGTACCTTGTTAAAAGAAAATTTAAAGATGGTGTCAAAAAAAGATTTTATTAACAAAATTACTCAGATTAGAAGCGTTTTCAGGGAATTTGGCACTGTGTTTATGTTTTGCACTCTTACTTCCGCCATGTCTCCACTAGAAAAAACACTGGAGAAATTTTTCCCCGGTAAAGGCAGAGCAATGGCCAACGCTTTGATGACGGGAAGTGGGGACATTACCAGCGCAAAGCACGGCTACCGTCTAGTGGAAATGGCTGAAATCGCCCGAGGGGATAAGGCTGCCTGAAGATTCTTTTCCAGCAAAACCTTTAGTCCTCTTAATTGGGAAAAAGAACTGCCGGAGGAATCTCCATTCAAGCAATCATTCCGAGAGTTTCTGGCAGAATATGGACACCGGGGAGTTTATGAAGGGGATATTATTAATCCCCGCTGGCGGGAAGATCCCTCTTATCTTTTTAATATTATTAGGAGCACCCTGGAAAGCGCTGATCTTGGCAAAATAAGGGCCCGGCAAAAAGAAACAGCGGATCAGGCTTGGCAGCAAGTAAAACAAAGGATACCTTTTTACAGGCATGGATTAATTAATTATTTGTTAAAACAGGCCCTAAAAAACGCTGAGCGAAGGGAAATGGCTAAGTCCGTTTTTGTCAAGATCTTTGAGCCTACACGCCTAATATTCCAGGAGATAGGGCACCGGTTTGCCGATAGGGGAATTCTTATAAAACCGGCCGACATATATCACTGTACATGGCATGAAATTTTTACTATTTTACATGGTTATTGGGACGGCAAAGGTTTAAATGTGCTGGTGACCGAAAGAGAGAATAATAGAAAAGGAATGGAGAAGCTTTCGCCCCCGGACTTAATTATTGGAAATGTGCCTAGATTCACGGCACCTGTCACGATCACTTCCGGCAATGTGATTCGCGGGGTAGGGGTTGCTGCCGGAAATGCTTCCGGTTCTGCCAGACTAATTTACCACCCCAACGAAGGGGGAAAACTACAGGCCGGGGATGTACTGGTGGCCCCATCGACTGATCCGGCCTGGACGCCCCTGTTTTTGAGGACTTCCGCCATTGTTATGGAAACGGGGGGATTCATGTCCCATGGGGCTATAGTAGCCAGGGAGTATGGCATTCCGGCGGTGGTAAACATTTCAGGCGTGATGAAGATAATAAAAGATAGTCGGCTAGTCACTGTGGATGGTGATGCGGGTGATGTGCATTTGTAAGTTGTGATTGATATTCTTGAAAATGTAAGTCATGAACTAACTGACGCATAAGCCGGTCGCTTGCTGTAAAGTTTAGATATAAGATTATCTAAGAAAAGTTAAAAATGGGAGGATTATTTGTGCCAGAAAAGCAGGCAGATATAAAGGAAAATGTTATGAATTATTGGGAAAAATATAAGAAAGAAATGCCGGGAATAAAAGAAGCCTACCAGGCAGTGCCGGGAGAGGTATATAAAGATGGTAACCTGAGTGCAAAAACAAAGAGATTAATGTCAATAGCAGTAGCAGTTGCTTCCGGTTGTCGGGGATGTATGCTCTTTCAGACAGACCATGCGCTAGAACTAGGAAGCACCAGTGAAGAGATATTGGAGGCCTGTGCAGTAGCAATAAGTATGGGGGGCACTATGGCCGCAGCAGAAACTACACGGGTTGTACAATATCTGGATGAAAAAGGGAAATTATAAATTAAAGATTATTATAGTCGTCTTGCGCGTAGCGAGTTCAGTCAACACCTTGTTGCACTTTTGACTAGAGTGCGAAGTAACTTGTTCATTTGTAAGTAAGACCCTGGGCTGACCCAGTTAAATTGTATTATAGGCAAAAAGGAAGAGGTGAATTTTTAACTTCGAGTTTAACGCTCGAAGATTTTTTCTTTTTATGGAGGTGGTTTGTAAATATGAGAAGGTAGTTGTGTATCCCACATGCATATGCCGCAATAACCGGTAAAGGTGAGGTTCAAATTGCTGAACTGACTGTTTATGCGGCTCCTCCTGATGGGGCAGCTTTTATATCAAATACTGACACTTGCACCATATTTAAAACTGGTTTTGTGTGAGAAATATATATATTGTACGCTACAAGCCTGGGAATTGCTACCTGTTGGTATGGACATTATAAGCTGGCTTAACTGGAGCAAATCATGCTGCATCTGGGGGTATATGCTCAATTACCCAATCCAAAATGGGGATACGGAAAAGGCATGGTGCAGGATTTTAAGCTTAAATAATATGTCGTATAGTCACGGATTTAAAGTTCCCACGATGTGGTGTCGTTTAAAAGAAGCAGAAACAGCCCTGGAAAACGTGCAATCCAAAAGCGGACATGGGTGGAGGAGGCTCAGTTAGAAATGGGTGGCTATATATTAGCATGCAGTATAATTTGTTAATTGGTCCTTTAACACTGTTTTAGTAGTCCCACCTTTGCCGATAGGGTAATTACCAATTTGAACCATGATATCCTCTTATACTCTATTGATTTTAAGTATTTCAAAACCATAGGCTGTTTTATTAACACTTTGTGGAAGTATTACGTGCTTGACAATTGATGAAGTAATAACATAACTTAGGTGAATGGTTGCTGAGCTAAAGCGAAATCAAAATAAAATTGCTTTTAGGCAAATTAAGACAATATATCCAAAGGTAATCTGCCGACGGCTGTATAATTCGTTATTAATGAGTAATTTTTTCTATATTTTTGACTAATCGAATAATCGATAATAATGAATATCACTTGAAAATATGGGGTGAAGAGGTTGGCAAAGAAAAAATCAGAAAAGGATAACCATATTGATCAAAAGGAAGAATTTATCAACGATGAACGATCCGGGAAAGAATCCTGCGCTGTTGTCGGTATCGGGGCTTCTGCCGGTGGCCTGGATGCTTTTACGCGGCTGCTTAAAAAATTGCCTGGCGATACCGGGATGTCCTTTGTGCTCGTTCAGCACCTGGACCCCAAACACAATAGTGCGTTAACCGAGATCCTCTCCAAAGTTACTTCAATGCCGGTCAGCGAGGTGGAGAATAAAACGGTTATGAAACCAGACCATGTTTATATTATTCCGCCCGGCAAGGCCATGTCTGTTACTCAAGGAGTCCTACATCTGATACCCCGGGCAGCAAGACAGTCTATGCCAATTAATTTTTTTATGGAGTCACTGGCAAAGGATCAAGGTAGTAAGGCCATTGGCGTAATTTTATCAGGAACAGCGACAGACGGTTCCAGAGGACTGAAAGAGATTAAAAAAGCAGGAGGCATTATTTTTGCTCAAAAACCACAAACGGCAAAGTTTGACAATATGCCGCTTAATGCCATTGCCACCGGTATCGTGGATTTTGTTTTAACGCCAGAAGAAATAGCCTGTGAAGTGGCAAAAATTGCTCGTTCCGGTATCTTAGAGGTCAAAGAGACGGAAAACGGCAAGTTATTTTCTGCTGAGGCCGACGAACTCAACCAAATTTTTATTATCTTGCGAAAAGCCAGCGGCACAAATTTCTCCGAATATCGGGAATTAACTATAAGAAGACGTATTTTACGGCGAATGGTCTTGCACAAGATCGAAAAGTTGGGCGACTATGCTAATTGCCTGCGGCAAAATCCGGTGGAAGTTACGGAATTATATCAAGATCTGCTGATTAATGTCACTAACTTTTTCCGGGAACCCGAAGCATTTGAGACCTTAAAAAGCCTGGTGTTCCCGTCCATCATGCAAAACAGGTCGCCTGAGGAGCCCATCAGGGTGTGGGTGACGGGGTGCTCAACCGGCGAAGAAGCTTATTCAATAGCAATTGTATTAATTGAGTTTTTGGGAGATGATGCTTTTAGTACTCCCATCGAAATATTTGCCACAGATATTAATGAGACGCTCATCAAGAAGGCCCGGGCAGGCATTTACCCGAAAAGCATTGAGGCTGACGTTTCACTTGAGCGGCTTCGCCGCTTCTTTGTTAAGGTGGATGAAGGCTACCAGATCACTGAGACGATTCGCGATTTGTGCGTTTTTGCCAGGCAGGACATGGTCAAGGATCCGCCTTTCTCCCGGTTAAACCTGATCAGTTGCCGGAATGCAATCATTTATTTTGGACCGGCTATGCTAAAAAAACTTTATCCGGTTCTACATTATGCTCTCAATCAAAAAGGGTTTCTTTTCCTAGGTTCTTCAGAGTCCGTTGGCGCATATGCAAACTTGTTTAATCTGGTGGACAAAAAGCACAAGATTTATTCAAAAAAAGCCGTTGCAGCTTCTTTTATACCCGAGTTTACCGCCAGGGATTATATGGCGGCGACAATGGAAAATCATGAAAAGGCCAGTAGGGGTGGAGCGAATGCCAATCTGAAGTCTAAAGTGCTGGAAGAAGCCGACCGGATTGTCCTGAGCCAATTTGCCCCGGCCGGTGTAATTATTAACAACGATCTGGAAATCATTCAGTTTCGTGGCCGTACTGGAGCTTATCTGGAACCTGCGTCTGGAAAGCCGAGCCTAAATCTTTTTAAAATGGTTGGGGACGGCTTGTCCTATGGGTTGCACAGCGCCATTAATCAGGTGCAGAAGGAGAAAATTCGAGTCAGAAAAGAAGACTTGCACGTTATTAATAATGGTCGGGTCAATCGTGTCAATGTTGATGTGATCCCTATTGTAGAGTCGCCCAGCAAAGAGAAATACTTCCTGATATTGTTTGAGAAAGTTGTTCCTCAAGCCTTTCCTGAAGGGGTGAATACCAGTAGTGCCGTGGCAGGATTGAAACAGGCGACATTGGGAGACGAAAACAGCGAACTAATTAGATTGGAACATGAGCTTGCTGTCACGAAAGAGAATCTGCAAAGCATTATTGAAAAGCATGAGTTCACCAATGATGCACTCCGAGCTGCCAACGAAGAAATCCAATCGAGCAACGAAGAATTGCAAAGCATGAATGAAGAACTGGAAACTGCTAAAGAAGAGCTGCAATCATCCAATGAAGAATTGATGACACTAAATGAAGAGGTGCATAACCGCAACTTGGAATTGGATACAATCAGCAGTGATTTGTTTAATTTATTCCGCAGCATCAATATTCCAGTTATCATGCTAAGTAATAATTTACATATTCGATGTTTCAATCCCGCGGCGGAAAAAACATTTAACCTGATTGCCACTGACGTGGGACGGCCGATTACTGATATCAATACAAATTTCAACAACTCTAATATGGAACAAGCGATCCTGGAAGTGATCGACACCCTCATCAGTAAAGAGCAGGAAGTGCAAGACCGGTTTGGTCGATGGTATTCTGTGCAAATCCGCCCCTACCGGACTACGGATAACAAAATAGATGGAGTTGTGATTTCGTATAGTGATATTGATACAGTCAGAAACAGCCTTGCATTAGCCCAGGAGGCCCGTGATTATGCGGAAGCAATTGTGGAAACCGTGCGAGAACCGCTCCTGGTGCTCGACGCCGGTTTGCATATTAAATCGTCGAATATGGCTTTCTATCAGGCCTTCATGGTCACACCGGAGGAAACATTGAATAAGAGTATATTTGAATTGGGGAATAGACAATGGGATATTCCCCAATTACGGACTCTATTGGAAGATATTCTCTGTAACAATACCTTGTTCAAAAATTTTGAGGTTGATCATAATTTTCCGCACGTTGGCTACAGAAAGATGTTGGTTAATGCCCGTCGGATTGTTGGCTCGGCTAACCAAACCAAGTTAATTCTGATGGCAATTGAAGACGTTACTGAGTATTAATAGCGCAGAAAATTCCAGCAAAGCATCCTACGACACGGATTGGCCTACAGGCGTTCGCAGAAAGTATTATGTGACAGGGAGGTTATGTTTGTGGCAATGTTTGAAAAGTGCGCTAACAAAGGGCCAATGAAGTCCAGTAAACCCCAGCAATCTATTGAAGGTTCTGACGAAGATAAAATCCAGCATCTGCAAGATGAATTAGATACTAAACAGCTGGATTTGGAAGTAAAGTGTCAGGCCCTAGGGGAAACTCTAGAAGAACTGGAATACTCCCGGAATCGCTATGCAGATCTTTATGACTTTGCACCGGTGGGCTATATCACTATCGATCGCAAAGGCTATATTCAGGAGATTAACTTAACGGGCGCATCCTTAATCGGCTTAGAGCGGATTCAATTGATCGGTATGCCGATGTACGTTTTTGTAGTTCAAAGCGATGTAAGGCTATTTCTGAATCACTTGCGCCGTTGTAGGCGAACAAATGAAGAAGTGTTCACAGAATTAAGCCTGGCGTCAAAAAGCGGCACGCCGGTTCAGGTGCAACTTCTAAGCGTTCCGCATCATAGTGATGGTGAACAAAACATAATGTACAAAACTGTTATTACAGATATCACCGAACGCAAACAGTATGAAAGAGAACTTGCCCGTCTTGACCGGTTAAATTTAATAGGGGAAATGGCTGCCGGTATCGGACATGAAATCAGAAACCCGTTGACTACCGTGCGTGGTTTTTTATAACTGTACAAAGCTAAGGAGGCATTCACTCCATACAAGCATAGTTTTAATCTTATGATCGATGAACTTGACAGGGCGAATTCAATAATTACTGAGTTTCTTTCTCTAGCTAAAACAAAGACATTAGTTATGGAAACCCAGAATATAAATACAATTGTTGAAAAAATGTTCGATCTTATTCATGCGGACGCTATGGTTTCAGAAAAGAGCATTAATATGGATCTGGGGAATACTCCTGACTTACCCCTGAATGCAAGAGAAATTCGCCAGTTGTTGCTTAACTTTATTCGAAACGGGCTGGAAGCAATGTCACCCGGAGGAAACCTAACTATAAGAACGTTCACAGACGGCAATGAAGTGGTTTTATCAGTGCAGGACCAGGGTCATGAGATCGAGTCCAATGTACTTGACAAGATCGGTACTCCTTTCTTCACCACCAAGGATAATGGGACGGGTTTAGGGTTGGCGGTTTGTTATCGCATTGCTGCCAGGCATAACGCCGTTATTAATATTGAAACCGGTTATACGGGTACAACCTTTTCCGTTAGGTTTAAGATTTCAAAAGAGCCGTAAAAATATATTATGAATGAATCAAAAAGCTTCGAGCATATTTCCCGAAGCTGAAAATATCCTTGATTCATTGGGCCGATATTATTTTGAATCCAATTTCCAAAAAAACTTAATTTGGTTCAATATAAATAGGTGGCACTAATGCCCATCCTTTCATTTTTCCATACTTTATAAAATTATCATGTATATTAAGTTCTTCATTGTATAAGTTCAAAAATATCTTGCGCAAAGGGTCATTTCTTAGAGTAGCAATTATAGCCCTTAAATGTAGATCTATGGAATCATCTATGCCTTTGAATATTATTTGATACATGAACCTATCCTCTAAGTTTTCAGGATCTATAGGAGTTACCAAAGAAGATGGAGGTCTTTCCGGCAGTTGCACCTCAAAATTTAATGCTTTGCTTTCTATTAATTTAAGCTGCTTACTGATAACTTTAGCCCCTTCTTTTAATATAGCTTTAAATTCTAAATCATGGGCAAAGCCCAAGAAAAAATCAGTTAATTGACTTTGAATATATCTGTCACTAATATTTCGCCAAATATGGTATGCTTCGCTGGTAGATATAAGTTCTTTTTCTGCTGGTTTGGTGGTCTTGTATGCAGGTGCAACTTCTTCCCACCCTTTTAACTTGCCATATTTATAAAGTAATTCGAAATCACTTACGTGTGATAGTAAGTAAGATTTAAATGTACTCCTTAATCTATCATTAGTAAGTGTAGTTCGTACTGAACTATTTAATGAAAGCATTTCAGCAAGCATGTCGGCGTATACTCTCTTGTAAATAAACTTGTCAGTGATTTCATCTATGTTAGTTGATGTTTTTATATCAATTACAGGCCTTGAAGGGACTTTGATTTTAAAGTTTTTCGCTTCTTTTTCAAGTTGCTCAGTCTGTGTCTGAAAGTGTTTTAGAAACATTCCTAAAAGAATATCAAGGTCTTTATCATGTACAAAGTTTCTCAGCATCTGAGTAGCTTCAATACTATCGTACCTTGCTCTCAATAAATCCCATAAGTTATGTGTACTTGATACATCAAGTTGTTCTTTGGGTGAATTGTTTCTCTTAAATATCGAAATACCCAATTATTTATCTCTCCTTCTTTTCACTTTGCATTTTAGGTTCCCTTATGATAAATTTCCCCCTAGAGTTGCATATTAGTATTCCTTGTTTTACCAACCGACCCTTCTTCCGGTCATAGAAAATAAGGTTTCGATAGTTAAACCCGGCTTAGCCGGGTTATTTTTGTGTCTGGAATACGTGCTGACATTCTCGCAAGCAGGAAGCCTGTTCGATACATCGACTTCAACCTGTTTTATATGCCCTTCTAAGCCGTGCAGGGCTACGCTTTTAACGATTGCTAGCATGTTGCCCTCCGTTTTTGATTCCCGTTCTTTAGGCTAATTATTCCTCGGGACGCAATTGGCAAAATGCAATAAATAGGGGAAATTCGCACACTACGGGTAAAAAGGGAATGGTAATTTTTATTTCGGGTTTAAGGGCTCGAAGCTTTTTTTGAGCGTGGGGACGCTCAAAATTGCTTATTACGAGTAGTGTCAAAAAGACATAAAATACATAATATGATTAAATTCCTTTTTTTTGTCAGGCTCAAGGAGGTTATGATATGGAGAATAAAAATAAGGAGCCTGTTTTTAAATCAAAAGAACTTATTGATGCACCAAGGGAATACAGTAACTTGACTATCATGCTTGAAGAAGTTATCACCGGAAACCCCATACATGCCTTCAAATTCATCATTAATGAAAACAACATAGGGGATCCTCAAGTTGAACTCTCTGAAGAAGAAAGAGACCCAAGTTTATTTCCCTCATTGAGGCCCGGAGCAAGCCATAGTCCGGTAGTTGCGACAGGGGAATCTTCAGAGGATTTAGAACCGGTGGTGTCACTGCCAAACGGTGAATACATTGTCTCAGTATTAGCTCCTTCCTACAAGATGGGCGGTACATGGGTGACAATGGACGGCACAGATAAAACAATAGAACTAGCTTTACACCCTAATCCTCTACCGCTATCCAAGATTCGGGTTCATGTTTTTCATGATAATAATCCCGTCAATGGTGAGGATGACGTTCCATTAGAATACGGAATTGAAGGTTTCAATATCGTAATAGAAGATGCAGTGGGTGAGGTAATAGTAGACTACTTTGGAAACCCTCTTGGTACTGAATATGAACGGGATGAATTAGATAACTTGGTTTTAGACCCATCCGGCAATCCTATCCCTGTCCCTGGTACCGGGGGAAGAATAATTACCGACGCCAACGGGGATGCGTTAATAGATAATCTTCCCCCCGGTAAATATGGAGTGCAAGCTATTCCCCCGGATGGGACGGACTGGATTCAAACAACTACCATAGAAGGAACTCACATTATCGATGCCTGGATAGAAGAAGGTAACGACGGTTATAGTCCCCGGGAAGGTTTCAAAATGCCCCTGGTATGGATTGGATTTGTCTCACCCTTGTCATTCGGCCCCCCAAGCCCCTGGGAAACCGGGAAAATTACCGGCAGGATACTTACCGTAATTGAATTTATCCCACCATTTAAGCCGCTAACCCTTGGAGATCCCGTTGACCGTCCGTGGATTGCCCTTAGTGACATTGGAGGTAATGACCAGCAGGTTTATACCGGACGTGGTGACAGTAACGGTAACTTTGAAATCGAACATGTCCCACCGGGTTTATACCAAATGGCTATCTGGGATGAACCCCTGGATTATATCATTTCCTTTCGCACTGTACAGGTAGGTCCGGGTGAAACAGTAGATATGGGCGATATTGGCATACCCAGATGGTATGGCTATATTAAGGGTACTGTTTTTAATGACCTTAATGGTAACGGAGTCCGTGATCCGGGAGAAACAGGCATTCCAAATGTTGAAGTAGGGACCCGGTTTAAGGACGGCAGCATACAGTATGGTACTGTAACGGATATGCGCGGCAACTACATCTTAAAAGAGATTTTCGAACTGGAACGTTTTGCCGTGGCTGAAGTAGGATTTACCCGCCGGGGTTATACCGGGGCTACGGTCACTCCGGATTTCGGAATACCGGTTACTAATTCTGCTAATCCTGCTGCCTTATGTCGGGATGCTCTTGGAAACTACATCAGATGCTCAGAAACCTATCCTGGCGCACTGACTCTTGCCGTGTTAACCTGGGCGGCCAAGACTAACCGTATTGACTGGGGTAAGAGGCTTTATTCTGATGGGGGAAACGGAGGTATCTCGGGTATAATCTATTATGCCACCATGCGTAACGAAACCGACCCGCGGTATGCGGTGGCTGAAGGCTACGAGCCGGGGATTCCAGGCGTAACCCTTAACCTTTACCGGACGGCCACCGGTGAAAGCGGCCAGATTTTGCAGGAAGAGCTTATCAATACAGTTACCACCGACGCTTGGGAGCATCCCACGGGCTGCATGGATCCCGACGGCAACATTGATGAAAACTGCACAGAGGTTCCCGGTATTTCCAACCAGGTGAAACCGGGAGTATTTGATGGTGGCTATGCCTTCGAAACTTACTGGGACCCCTATTATGGTCACTCTGAAGCAGTGGAAAAACCCCTTCCCTTAGGAATTTATATTGTTGAAGTGGTAACACCGTCAGGGTATAAGGTGCTTGATAAAGATGGTTCGGTTAATACCGATCAGGGGGATGAATTTAAAAGCGCTTCACTCACGCGTATGCCGCCCGCACCATACCTTCCTACAACTCCCCCAGATTTTGATGTCTATAAGAAGGTAGTGAAACTTACCGAAGGTCTTAATGCCCCGGCAGATTTTTTCTTGTATACTGACGTTCCCGTTCCGGGTCGCATCGTTGGCTTTTTACTGGATGACGTAAACCTGGAAACTAATCCTGAGTTCATATACTACGGTGAAAAAAGGGGAATACCCAATACCCCCGTAGGTATTCGCGACTTTTCCGGAAGATTGATTACCACAGTGCATTCAGATATCAACGGTATTTTTGAAGTGCTGTTACCTTCAACCTATACCCGTAATGTACCCACTCCAGCGGGAGTGGCACCTGGGATGTACCAGGTTATCGGCAACGATCCGGGAGACCCGGATAATCCCAATGAACATTATAATCCCAATTACCAGACTCTAATATTAGTCTTTGATGTATGGCCCGGGAAAACAACTTACGCCGACGTAGCGTTATTTCCCATCACTGCCTTTGTTGGAACACCGGGAGCGCAATTCTCTCAACCCCCTCAATGTAGTGATCCGGAAAATACCCCGCAAATATTCAGGGTAAGCCGAATCCAAGTCAATGTAATGCATCCTGATGATACTAACCGGACCGTCAGAATTTTGGGGTCGGGCTTCGGGCTTGCTCCGGGCCGGGTCACTTTGGATGGAAGAGATATATCCATTTTGGAATGGACTGATGGGACAATTCAAGCCTTGGTGCCTCGCATGTTTGACGAAGTGGAACCAGGCCCGGCGCAATTACTGGTAACCAATTCCACTGGTTACACAAGCCCCACCGGTATTACATTTCACTTGCGCCGGGAAGGCGCTTACTGGCCCAATATCGCCAGGGTAAGAAAAGATGGTTCTGCTGATTACACCACTATTCAGGCTGCCATTGACAATGAACCTGATGAGACAATTGTTGTTGTATCGGCTGAAAATTATTATGAGAGTCCCATTTTATATAAAAGCATTAAACTTCAAGGTTTGGGGGCAGGTGGTATAAGGCCGGACGGATCGACTGTCGCAGGATCCGTTATTGACGGGCGCTTCTTCCTTTCTTATATTAATCAATGGCTTGATAAACTGGACGGCATTGATTTTGAAGGGCCGGAACTATTCCCTGCTGACCAGGTAAAGGAGATCACCAGAGGTCAGGTATTGACGGTGGTAGGCCGGCAAGAAGCCTATAGTGATAGCTTCAACCCCCATGTGGACGGTTTTAAAATTACCGGTGCCAGGGGTGAAGATGGTGGTGGAATATATGTCAACGCGCACTGCAACTATCTTGCTGTAAGCAATAACATTATTCAGAGCAATGGCGGGGGTTTCAGCGGTGGTATTACCATCGGTAAAGCCTATGTAGGAGACAATTTTAATGCTAATATTACTATCCGCCATAATCGCTTACTGAATAACGGCGGCATTAGCCTGGCCGGGGGTATTGGTGTATTTAATGGTACAAATGACTATGAGATTGCGTACAACGACATATGCGGAAACTATTCCGCTGAGTACGGTGGAGGCATATCTCACTTTGGGCACAGCCCTGGTGGTAAAATCCATCATAACCGGGTTCTTTTTAACGCTTCATTTGACGAGGGTGCGGGTGTCTTTGTAGGCGGGGAACAGCCGGTACCACCGTCAATACTTACTGCCGGGTCGGGAGAAGTGGACATTTTTAATAATCTCATCCAGGGTAATGTTGCTAACGACGACGGTGGTGGTATTCGTCTGTTACAGCCATTGGACTACCGCATCAATATATATAATAACGTTATTGTAAATAATGTATCCACTGACCTGGGCGGGGGAATTGCTCTTGATGATGCATCTAATTCGGTCATCGTTAACAACACTATCGCTAAGAATATAACTTCCGCTACAGCAGAAGACAGCGACGGACTACCCCATGCTGCAGGGCTGGTGAGTGAAGCAAACAGCGCAGCCTTTCAGGCTTACCTTAATGATTTATACACTGATCCTCCTAATTTCAGTAACCCGATTTTATTCAACAATATCTTTTGGGACAACAGAGCGGGCACTTTTAAACAGTCACTTAACGAAGGCAGAGGAGGCATAAACGGTATTGGAGCCGCAGGCGACCCGGAACCTGTCAACGTTATGGATTTGGAAGTATTCGGCATTCCTGCTCTTCTCAATCCTCAATACTGCAGCCTGACACAACCATATGCCGGAGGTAGTAATAACATCAGCGGAGACCCTGTATTTATAGAAGAGTACGATACCGAGTTAACAGCTGTGGCCTTTAATATGGAACCCGATTTTAAATCGGTTAAGATAGTAACCGTTGTGCCTGAACTTGCCGGTAATTATCAGCTAACGGGTAATTCCCGGGTAATAGATCAGGGCATCAATGAAGTTGCTACCGAGACAGAAATAATACCGGCACCGGAAACAGATTTTGAGGGGATAAACAGACCGCAGGGCGCCGGTTATGACATGGGGGCATATGAGTATATAAACCTTCCTTAGTACGGAAAGGAGCATGACAAATGAGTGTCGTTGAAAAACACTTCGGTGCCACAGACGGGTGGGCAAACATGCCCGACGGCACCACCCATTATATATTTGGTTTTGTTGATATTACCGGTGTTCCGGAGAACCAAATTTATGAGTATCGGGGCCAAGCAACTCTACTGGCCCCTTTACTGGAAGCCTATGAGGGTGATGATGTTTATTTAACTCTAACCAACCTGGGTTTGCCCAATAGACCCGATCTAGATGATACCCATACCATTCACTGGCACGGTTTCCCAAATCAGATTCCTTTGTGGGACGGTGTCCCTGAGGCCTCGATTTCAGTACCGGTAGGGAGGAGCTTTACTTACTTTTTTCAACCATTGCATCCGGGTACCTATATTCACCATTGTCACTTCGAACCTGTGGAACATATACAGATGGGAATGGTAGGCCCTTTGACAGTTCGCCCCCGGTTAGAAAAAGATTTGGGCCGGATGTTTGCCTATAATGATGAAAACACCGCGTATGACCGTGAAGCCCTGATTTTTTTAACGGAATTGGATCCTGAACCTCACCATTTAGTAGCTAATGTTCAAGAGTTTGACTGGACAGAGTACAGCCCGGAGTACTGGCTGATTAGCGGGCGAAGTTACCCGGACACAGTAAAACCCGTTGATGACCCGGGTCTCCCGTTACAACCTTTTTCGTCCCTTGTCGAAGCCTATGAAGGGGAAAAGGTATTGCTGCGGTTTGTGAATATAGGTTTTCAACAGCACAGCATCCAGGTACTGGGGATGCCGCTGAAAATAGTAGGGCAAGATGCCCGGCCGCTGCGGGGTTATAATGGTGAAGATATCAGCCATTGGAGAAACACTGTCTATATCTCTGCCGGTCAAACCGCAGATGCTATCTTTACCGCCCCAAAATCAGGGATTTATCCCCTTTATAATCGCAACCACCACAAAAACACCATTGCCGGGAACTCATTTGGCGGCATGGTTACAGAAATAAAGGTCTATCAAAGGAGAGAGTAAAATGCCTATAATTGACCTTTGGGCCAAAGAAGGCTACTTAAGTACACCTGATGGTAACAGTATCTACTTCTGGGGTTTTGCTAAAAGTGAAACCGGGCCTGCTCAGTTACCGGGACCTTATATAATTGCTAAACAGGGAGAAACAATTACCGTTAACCTGCATAACATGCTCTCCGAACCAGTCTCCGTTTCTTTTCCCGGTCAACCGGAAGTTTTGGCAGATGGGCAACCGGTAGCACCCCGTTATAGTAACGGTCAGTTATTGTCCTTTGTAAACCATGCAGAATCGGGGAGCACGGTGACGTACACTTTTACCCCCACTCACCCAGGAACCTTTATGTACGAAAGTGGGACCACCCCACACAAGCAGGTTCCCATGGGATTATACGGTGGGTTATTGGTACGTCCCACTGATTATAACCCTGATATTAACGAATATAAAACGGTATACGGCTTCGGGACAAATACCGAGTATGACCGTGAGTATTTGCTGATAACGGGGGAAATTGACCCTAGCTTGCACCAGGCGGTCAGAGAGGAAAGACCATATCATGTTAGTAAATACTTACCACGATATTGGACACTAAACGGTCGCTGCGCACCGGATACTATGTTCTTGGATAATGTGAATTACCTTCCTCACCAACCCTATGGCTCCATGGTAATGGGCCAGCCCGGCGAAAAGATATTGATGCGTTATATCGGGGCAGGGGTCGATAACCATCCCCTACACCCGCACGGTAGCCACGCCAGGGTAGTGGCAATGGACGGAAGGTTGCTCAGGAACGGCAGTATCGATCTTTCATTTAAAAGATTTACAGTCCTCGTTGGTGCAGGGCAGACTTATGATTTGATTTACCAGTGGGATGGCCTGGGCTATACCCCTGAAAATACTATACCCACGACTTTACCTGACAAGAGAAATATGGGTATTGGTGACGCGGGCTGGACCATGTGGAGTGGGAGTCCTTATCTTGGAAGGAAAGGGGATATTCCGGTTGGAGTTGTTTCCTATAATGAGTTCGGTGAATACTACTTCATGCTGCATTCGCACGAAGAACTGCAGATAACTAACTGGGGAGAGTTTCCCGGCGGTATGATGACCTGGGTTGCTATTTATTCTTCTCTTTCTCCTGATGTTGGAATGCTAAAATAACCCTTTTCGAAAGGAGTATAACAGTATGGCAGTAATTACAAAAATTTTTCAAGTAACCGCCGGAACTTTATCTCTTCCGGGCAGGAGTGTTCCTTTTTGGGGTTTTTCCGATTTTTTTTGGGGAAGCCCTCAATACCCCGGTCCCGTAGTCGAAGCGACCGCCGGTGATCAGTTAATAGTATGGTTAATTAGAAATTTTTCACAGCCGGTGGGAGAACCTTTGTCAATAGTTTTTCCGGGACAAGAAAATGTTATGGTAAGAAAAGTTCCCAGCGGACCCTTCATATATGAACCCGTGCAGCCCCAATATTCCTCGGGAAAAATGATATCTTTAGCTAATTTTCTTGATGAGCAAAATGACTTTATCATTGATTATAGTTTTTTTGCCAATAAGCCTGGCATCTATTTATATGAAAGCGGCACAAACTCTGAAAAACAAATTCAAATGGGCCTATATGGCGTCATTATTGTACGTCCGGAAGGCTATAGTACTCCCGGCCATCCCAGCTACAAGACAGCTTATGGTGCCGGTACCGGTTCTGATTATGATGTGGAAAAAGTACTGGTTTTAAGTGAGATTGACAGTATCATGCATGAAAATGTTCTCCCTGGGGTTTATTACGATATGCTTAAATTTAATCCTGATTTTTGGGTGATCAACGGGCGTTCCTTTCCGGATTCAATCAGTGAGGATAATACCTCCGGACAGCCTTACGGCTCGAAAATAGATTGCCAAGTGGGGCAACGAGTATTATTAAGGACAATAAATGCCGGGTTCCAAAACCATACGTTTCATCTGGGCGGCTTTACGGGCCGGATAGTGGCTGAGGACAGTTTTCCTTTGAGAGCCCGAGAATTAGATGCCACTTATGAAAAAACGGGATTTACCCTGGGTTCAGGACAGAGTGTTGATATAATATTTACCCCTACCACTCCGGGTGAATACCATTTGTATGACAGGGAGTATCATCACTTGGTGAACAACGACATGTTTCCGGGAGGAATGATGACTGTAATTAATATTAGTAATTGAAGAAATATTAGGGATTTCACTGTGGATTATTTTTTTCCGACTTGAGTGATTTCCGGTTTTGTAGGACGTCAGAAAGGTACTTTATCATAGAAGATAAAGCTATAGGGAAACATAGAGTAAATCGATGAGGAGTAATACAATGGCCAAGGCAATAGGGCTTCGTAAGAGAAAGGCCGATGAATTGCGTCCGGTAAAATCAGACCAATTGAGGAGTACTAATTCAGCGGATATTCGAAGTGTTAAAGCTGAAGACTTAGAAGAAGAAAATAAGATGCCAAACAGCTTCTGATACTTAGGCTCAGGCCGCTAGAATTATAAAGGCGCGACTGTAACCCTTTCCTTTAGCGACACATTGATGATTTACTAAATGATTCCTTATAATAAATGTCCTCTCCGGGATATATAACTCTGAGAGGACATTTTCGGCTAAAACAAAAGACCCGAGGGCACAATTTAACATGCCACAAGAAGAACGAAACCGCTTCGCGATGGTTAATGTATAACTTTACCTTAGAATAAATGACAAAAAAACGAAAAGTATGCCTTTCCTGTGGTATTGTTTAATCGCCAAAACCAAACAAACCAAGGAAGGAAGCATACTTTTCTTTTATAATTATACCATGGTTTAAGCTACCGACACAAACCCAAATACCGACTACAAGAACAGCGAGGGCTCCCCCTACCTCCTTATCGCAGTAGACTCTAGACGATCAATAAAAAATCAGGAGGTAATTCCATGGATCACTATAAACAAGAAATTGAACTGTACTTTGAACTTAAAGAAGCTCCTGAATCGTCACAAGAATCATATTTGCGCAGAATCTTGGCATTTATGGATTTTATCCAGGACAACCGTCACAAACGCTTAGAAGACATTGAAATTAGAGACATACAACAATACATCCTTCATCTAAAAAATGACAAAGGCCTTTCGGCTGAAACCATTAACAACTATATTTCCAGCGTCAGGCTTTTCTATAGTCTCATACTGGACAAGGAATGGACACAGCAAGCCAAGGCCAGTAGAGACAACATGGGCTGCAGAACTGCAGCTTTAGGTGGCAATGCAAGTGAATGCGAAGAATGTGGTTATTTTATCGTGCACTACAATTCATGCCGTAACCGGCACTGTCCTAAGTGCCAGGGCATCAACAGAGCCATTTTGGTGGATAAAAGGAGCAAAGATATACTAAATGCCCCCTATTTTTATGTAGTATTTACAATGCCGCAAGAGCTACAGTCATTGATTTATCAAAAACGGGAACTGCTTTATGGTTTGATGTATAAGGCTGTTGCCGAAACCCTTTCCGAGCTTTCGCAGGACAAAAATACTTAGGCGCACAGATTGGCTTTTTTTCTCTGCTGCATACATGGGCACAGGATTTACACTATCACCCGCATATTCATAACCCTTTGAGAACCATCCCAGTGGGAGACTGTCAGGCTGCAGTTTTTATAAAAAAAGTTAAAGTATCTTATTGGGGAGGATTTTGAACTTGCGTAAAGAAAGTTACAGAATTAATAGCCCTGTACTGCTCTAACTGTGACGATTTCTCGACGAAAAGCGGTGGCGAAAAATAAGGAAAGGAGATAAAATGATGAATACTAATAGCAAATATCTAATGACTCTTAAGAATGGTAGAAATGAGCCGATTAAGGATTTAGATAATGCGACAAGGGTTGTTCTGATAGACAAAGATACTGTTGGTGCGGAAGATATAACCTTTGCACAATGTAGATTTGAGGCAAAAACATCTGTACATAAGAAGCATATACATAAGGATGCCGAGGAAGTAATCTATGTCCTATCCGGCAGAGGGATGAGTGGGGTTAATGATATGGAAATGGAGATGGGCAAAGGAGATACTATGTTTATTCCTCGGGGGGGCGGTTCATTGGTTTTATAATCCATTCGACGAACCCATGGAGATGATTTTCATTTATACGCGACCTTCCCTTAAATCGGCTGGCTACAAGGTTGTGGAATAATCTGTTTATTATTTGGTACCTAAGACCTTTTTCACTCGATCCCGACCGAATCATGATTAAGAATCAGATACTATCTTTCAACCCAGAAAATATCAGTAATTTACGAATTGGACATGTATAACATGAAAAACCTGCCCAAAGAAAGAGGGTAGGTTTTTGCTGTACATCTAAAATATGCAGCAGCGAATTTTTAACTTACTGCGGGCATTGTCAAAAATGTGCAATCAAGTCCAAAAGGTATAAAAAAACGAATGCCTGCTTAAGCGGTTAATAATAACTTTTAATATCGGGGTAACTTAACCTGCTCATAATAATATTCGACTACGCCAATATCCTTCATGCGGTCATTTATATATCTCCAGCGTTCCCTTAAACGACCGGTAAACTGTTTTACACAAGGATATTCATTGCATTGAAAGCAAAAATCAACGTTTTTCTCTTTATGACAGGTTTTAGCGAAACAAGTCGTTATCGGACATAGCACATTTTGACCTCTACATCCGCTACATGAACCATTTGACAAAGAAGTTAGGATTTCTTCAAACTGAGAGTAACCGCTAAAAATAGGTTTATTTTCATTTTTTATTTTTGCTACCCTCCTATAATTACCCAGTATTTGAATAAGCCGTGAACTTAATTGTTTTATTTCCCCGTGTTCATAATCGGCACATCTCACACAATCCAGACCACAGGGAGCAAGATGTTGCAATACATTATTATATTCCATTTTTAAACACCTCTTTTAGGAAAATTAAAGTTCTCTAAATATTCTCTGTGTAAAACTGCTATTCCTGTATCAAGTTGGCAGGTAATGAATATATTGTTTATTTCAGATAATTAATAGAAGAAAAAGCTATAGGAAAACATAAAAGTAAACTTTAAATACGAGGAGAGTGTGGCAATGGTCAAGGCAATAGATATTCGTAGGAGGAAGGCCGAGGAATTTCGACTAGTGAAATCAGAACAATTCAGGGTTCAGGATTCAAAAGATCTTCGTAGTGTTAAAGCTCAAGATTTAGAAGATCTAGACAGGATACCAGATGGCTAAACCCGGCTTAGCCGGGTTTTTGTGTTTGGACGTTCCGACATTTTCGCAGGGAGGAAGTTCGTTCAATATATCTTCTTCAACCTGTATTATATGCTCTTCTAAGCCGTGCAGGGCTTAATGATAAGTAAGTAGTTAGTCAGAACTCTTGACCTCGGTAAAGAATTTTCTATTGATTTTTCGAGTCAACAGGGATACAATACCTATTGTTTTGGGGAAATTTTAATATTTTCCAGATCAGTATGACAATTGGCTGGGTTACCATGCATGCAGAAAGGGAGTATAACTAGTGGAGCCATTTGAATTAACTTTAAACCCAATTTTAGACGATATTGAAAGGATAATAGTCAGAGAAGCCGGTTCCATAGTACATTATGCCAGAGGAGAGGTAATTTTTGCTGCGGGAGATATTCCAGACCGTATTTATCTTATAGAGAGAGGATGGACAAAAACGTACCGTCTTTCAACTGATGGTAAAAAAGTTACCGTGGGTAGCATTCGTTGTCCCGGACATCTTATGGGGCTGGCCGAAACTTTACTAGAGGTTGAACGTACATGTTTTGCTGGAGCTGTAAGTAATGTTTCCATGTCTGTCCTAACTAAAAGGCAATTTGAAGACTTGTTAAGCAGGCATCCGGTTTTAGGTATAAAGATAAATAAGCTATTAGGGTCGAGAATGCGCGAAGCTGAAGGTCTAATCCATGAAATGGTTTGCTGGCAGGCTCCCGGCCGATTAGCGAGGACATTAATGAAAATGGGTAGTCAAATAGGAAGGAAAGGCACGAATGGCATCATTCTCGATATAGAGCTTACTCACGAAGAAATCGCCAGTATGGTGGGAGTCTCAAGGCAGACAGTCACCTCATTGCTTAACACCTTCAAAAAAGAACAATCCATCGCCTATGAGGGAAGATCCATTCGCATCGTTAATCCAGATAAATTGAATAAGTGGGTTGTTTAAGACTTCGTTTAACGTTAATAAGGATTACTAAAAGTCATATGCTATTCCTCAGCCGGAATAGTATATGACTTTTTTACTTTACGGTATCGATCTAAGGGGATTCGATACCGTGGTGTATCGCTAAATAATAAATACCCAAAGATAATTGATTCTCCGATGCAAAAATGGTCCTGTGTATCCCATGTAATTCGGCACTGTGCGCTAGTAGGGATAATGCCAATACACTGAGGTTGTGGCGTAATACATATCTGTATCGGGTTTCTCCTTAATCTCAAAGGGTAAGCCGAATTTTTTGTCGAATAAAAGACATATAGAATAATTAAAGAAAGATACAGAATTTAACGCACAGCCGAATGGGTGTGAAAACTACCGTAAGTTAGAGTTGTAAACATTCTGATCTGTATTAATTTGGGACCTGCGGTTCCAGGGAGGTGGAAACTACTATTAATCTAGCTTTAAAGAAATATCTATAAAAAAATACTGTATAAAATTTACTTTCTTTGGTGGTGAAGTGTTTTGGAAGCTTGGATTGCCTCTTCCATTATTGTGTTCCTAGCCTCAATCTTACAAGCAAGTACAGGTTTTGGTTTTTCAATAATGGCTACGCCTTTTTTACTATTAGTATATGAAGCTCATGATGCCATTCAGATCAATATTATTCTTTCGCTTCTGATTTCCTCTGTTATGATTACAAAAATTTGGCAGGAAGTTGATAAGGTACGCCTCATTAGGTTGGTAAAAGGAAGTATACCTGGAATACCTTTAGGGATTGCTGCTTTTATGTACATGGATGTCCAAATGCTGAAGATAGTCATCAGTGCAGTAATTCTCGTATTGACAATTTTGTTGATGCTACAGTTTAGACTGAAGCAAACAAAGGGTAAAGATTTTGTGGCCGGCGGTAGTGCTGGAATGCTCACGACAAGTATTGGTATGCCAGGACCGCCTTTATTACTTTATTTTACAGGCGATGGGACAAAAAAAGCAGCTCTTCGCAGTACAACTCTGGCCTTTTATGTCTTTATATACACCGCTAGTCTCCTTATGCAAATTGTGTCTTATGGGACTAGTAAAGAAGTCTGGGTGTCATCAATGGTATCAGTACCGCTTGTTTTAGCCGGTATATTCCTGGGTCAGATGGCGTTTAAGTGGATAAATCAAAAATTATTTAGGATCATAACATTTATAATTCTTTTGTTTACAGGCTCCTATGGACTGATAACCAGTATTTTCTAATTTGAATTCTCGGACGATACAGTCATGTATTGCTTAAACCTACACTCAAATCAAAGAAAGTGTCAGTGGTTACGCTTTTCTACAGCCTGTAGTGCTAAAAAGTATACATTTTGCTCACATATAATTGAGTTATGTATGGGTGATGCGAAATTGCATTAATTTACAGCTTATTAATACAGGAATGACTCCAAGTGCTGTCGAATCGTTGGGTATAATTAAAAATTCCCACGAAATATGGAGGCGAGGAGTTGTGGTGCAGCGTCTCGTAAATGATGAACAATTTACGGCTTTGATGGACTTTTTAAGCCATGCCATTATTCTTGTTGATTCTCAGGCGCAGGTAGTAAGCGTTAATAAGGCTGCAGAAGGGTTATTCAATCTCACTAATGATTCAGTAGTTGGAAAGCCGGTTACTGAAATTGGTGTTATATCACCCTTGGTTGAAGTTTTGACCACTTGTGACCCACTGGAACTGCGTCGTGAACATCACAGGGATAAGATTTTGATGGCCAACCATTTGCCTCTCTATCAGGATAATGCCTTGGTAGGAGCTGTAAGTTCTTATGTCGATGTAACCGCTGAAGATCACTTAGAACAGCGGCTGATACGTCTTCAAGGTGCCGGCAAAGTTTTAGATGCAATCTTAGAAAACTCCAATGACGGCATCTGGGTACTCGACGGCAGTGGAAAAGTTTTAATGGTCAGCAAATCCTGGGAAGCTTTTACTGGGATTAAGCGTGAGGAATTGTTAGGCAGATCAGTATATGACGTTGTTAAAGAAGGGCATATTTCCGACTCAGCGGCATTACATGTTATGAGCGAATGTGAAAAAAACAGTACTATCTACCAAACACGAACTGGAAAGCGCTTGCTGGATACATCAGTGCCGGTCTTTGATAAACATGGAAATATATGGAGAATAATTAGCAACGTACGCGATGTTACTGAACTAGAAGAAGTGAAAAGTAAATTAGAGAAAGCTGAGGGCAACGCTAGAAGGATTGAAGAAGAGCTTAGGCTTTTGCGTAAGCTAGAATTCGAAAAAGATGAATTGATGGTTGTTCAAAGTGAAGTTATGCGTGACATAGTGGATCAAACCACACATATTGCCAGGACAGATGTACCGGTATTACTTCTTGGAGAATCCGGTGTTGGTAAAAGTGTATTGGCAAGGCTTATTCACACTTATAGCCAGCGTGCGGAAGGTCCCTTTATCAGGTTTAACTGCGGCACATTGCCGGAAGATTTAGTAGAGGCTGAGCTTTTCGGTAAAAAAAGTAAAATTGGTGTGTTTGAATTAGCGAATAAAGGTACATTGTTTCTGGATGAGATATCAGAGTTACCGATACTGCTTCAGAACAAAGTGCTGCAAGCAATAAACAGTCAAGTAATAGAACGTACAGATGGAACTGTAGTCGGTGACCTTAATGTCCGTGTTATTGCCGCCACAAATAAAGATCTAGAAGCGAAAATAAAACAAAAAGAGTTTAATAAAGACTTTTATTATACCCTAAATACTATCTCCATTTTAGTTCCTCCGTTGAGGAAAAGACAAGAAGACATTACACCTCTGGCCAATCACTTTTTACAGTTTTTTAATAAAAAGTATAAAATGGCTAAAATATTTGCTCCTGGTGCTATTAGTGTGATGAATTACTACGATTGGCCTGAAAATGTTCGTGAGTTAAAACAGGTTATAGAAAGATCAATAGTTACGATTCCCGGAAGAATTATCCGTGGAAAACATCTTCCGATACAAAGGGACATTGAAAATGGTACTCAACAAGAATTACCTCTTCTTGACAGAGCACGGCAAGATGTTGAACGCAAACTAATCAATGAGGCTCTGAAACGTTTTGGTAGTTCATACAAAGCAGCCAGAGCATTGGGAGTCACTCAGCCCACAATTGTTCGAAAAGCAAAAAAATATAACATTAAATGGGATAATCAAAAACAATAGCTGTTTTGAGCTTCACAAAGGGAAAAAGAGCTGTTAAAGGGGGTGGGCTTATATTAAGTTGAGCTGTTCCTTTTGAAGAGTGAAGCTTAAGAATAAAAAAACATTCACAAGAAGGGGGAATATTAATGGCTATTAATTTAAAAGAGAGGCCAATATTTGTTATAGGACATGAAAGATCAGGGACAACTTTGTTAATGGCAATGCTTGGTCACCATAAGCGTATTGCGGTACCGGAAGTAGGTTGGCTTTTTCCACGCTTCTATCCTTATTTGTACACTCACGGTGACTTAAACCAGGAGGAAAACCTTCGGACTTTAGCTGATGAGATGTTGTTTGGGCTTAACCACAATCTGTGGGGAATGGATTTAAATCCCCGCAACGCGGTGGACGAAATTTTATCAGAGGTAAAAGAACGCAGTTTCGCTGGGATTTATTGCGCCATGCATGAGCGTTTTGCCAAGGAAAACGGAAATAAGCCACGCTGGGGCCAAAAAACACCCCACAACTTGTATTTTGTAGGACCGATCCTGGAGTGTTTCCCTAATGCCCAATTTATATTCATCGTTAGGGACGGGCGCGATGCGGCAACAGACTATCTCGAGTCTGCTTTCGGACCAACTAATATTTTCTGTGCTGCTGAGAGCTGGAAGCTTTCTTGGAATGCTGTTAAGCCCTGGAGAGAAAAACTTGATAGCTCCACTTGGATGGACATTACCTATGAAGATCTGGTACGCCAGCCAGAGCAGATGGTACAAAAAGTTTGCGATTTCCTGGGTGAAGATTATGACCCTGCAATGCTTGACTTTTGGAAGGGTGAAATTGGACAGGCCCGTGGGCAAACTCGCGATCACAAACCACTGGGACATGCCGTTAGCGATAAATACATTGGCATCCATAAAAGGCTGCTAAGCATTCGCGACCAGGAAGTCTTTACCGCTGTAGCTGGCAAAGAACTGGAAGAGGCAGGTTATGAAAATAGTGTTAAGCCTTGCGAAATAACACCTGAAGACGAAGCCCTGTATCGTGAAAAAGATGGTAGGGTTCGAACAGCCTTATTAGATTCTCCTGGCGGACACATTCTCTTTGAAAGTTATCGTGATTGGTTAGTTGATCAACGAGAAGCCAGGAAGAGAAAAGGCTTATGGGATGATTCCCAATATGGAAAGGTTTGGCCGGAGGGAGATCCTTACGAAGAACTGATTATCGGGTACCGTGCCTGGAAAAAATGGAAGGATCATTTTAGTGTTAAGCGTCAATACACTGCAAAAGGCGTAGTATTTTAAAATTAGATAATGCTTTCACGAACTTAAGCAGCAATCATCGAACTAAATAATACACTAGCCAGGCGGGGGCTGACTAAAGCCGGAAGTCCCCGCGATTATTCCACTAATGTATACGACACTAAGTAAAATCGATAGGTCGGTTGCTAATAAACGGTTCAAGGATACCCTTGGATACTGGTTAAGGAGAAGGGGGTTAAAAAATGAGTACGGACAAGTTGTTGAAGATATTAGTAGGGCCCTTACTTTTGGTTGTGGCTTTAATGCTTCCTATATTTGGTCCCATGGAAGCCAGGCTGGGCTTCGGTATTATGTTTTGGATGGTTTACTGGTGGATCACTGCAGTCGTCGATATAAAGCTAACCTGTCTGGTTCCCATCATAGTGGTAATGTTCTATCCGTTCATAGGACGAGAAGAAGTTCTACAGTTGTATATGCACAAGCATCTAAGTCTTATTGTAGGTGCTTCCATGCTTACTGCAGCGTGGATACACTGGGGATTGGCCAAAAGGTTGGGGCTGGCATTTTTGAGCCGGTTCGGTAACAATGTTCAGGTACAGGCTTTGGGTTGGTTTTTATTAGTAGGTATTATCAGCTTTGTGTTTGGTAATACCCCAGCCGGTGCTGTCTTTACACCAATTGCTGCTGCAGCTCTAATGTATGCCGGGTATAAAACATACCAGGATAGATATGACAGCAAAGCAGCGACCAATATTCTTATTGCCGTAGCTTGGGGTGCTTCAGTAGGGGGGATGACTACACCCTTGGGAGGTGGCCAAGCTGTAGTAACCTGGAGTTTTCTTTCCACGTACTTGGGCCAGGAGGTATTCTTCCTGGACTGGACCTTACGAATGTTGCCGGTTTCATTGCTGGTAATGGGTGCCGTGGGTCTATATATGTATTATGGAATGAAACCGGGTCCTGACGAGCAGACCTTTAAAGGTACAAAGGATTATTACAAGCAGGAACTACAAGAGATGGGTCCTATGAAGTTCGAAGAAAAAGTCACTCTATACGGATTTCTAATAATTATTTTACTGGCCATGACCAGGCCTCTTTACACGGATATTCTTACAGGAATGGCATGGAAGTGGCTGCATCCGTCTCATTTGTTTTTGATTTTCCCGATACTCCTGTTCCTAGTTCCCTCTAAAGGAGAAAAGGGAAGAACATTATTAGATGTACCTATGCTTGTAAAAGGATTTCCTGCTGCTATTCTCTTTATTTGGCCGGGAGCCGTTGCATTAGGTAGGGTACTAAACAAAACCGGTGCAGCCGAAGTCTTTGCCAGTTGGATGCAGCCGTTGGTTGATGCTGGAAGTATTCCAGCAATTGCCGGTCTGAGTGTTTTCTCAACGTTTCTGTCGCAGTTTGTTTCTGATACGGCGGCCGCAGGTATTGTTGTTCCGCTAGTGATGGAAGTCTTTCATAGCTGGAATGGTCTTGAATATGGATCAGTGGCCTTCATGTGGGTTGCTGGAGCGGCGTTAAGCTGGAGTTTTGCAATTGTTTCTGCAACCGGTGCCCAGGCTATTGCTGCCGGTTACGGTGCTAATATCAAAAGAATGTTTTATCACGGTATGGTAGTAGCAGTAATTGCTTCAGTGGTCACGACTCTTTACTTTGTCGTTACTATAGGAATATTAAAACTGCCTTTCTATACCATGCCACCGGGAATGTAACCGGGTACTAAAGGAAGGATGATAACATTGAAATTAGGTTGTCATAAAAAAAATAAGGTCTGGGTTTCTAATTGGCGTTAGTTTCCTGTAGACATACAGGATTTCCCCAGACCACTTAAGCATAATACCATGAGGCGCAAGTTTTCAGCAATGTAGATGACATAATATGATATAAAATTAACTATAAAGGGCCTGGTAGTGAGGAACAAAGCTACCGGGCCCTTTGTACGCTATAATCGTTTCCGAAAAAATTCATCGCTCCGTAATAGCCTCCGTAGTATTCAAGATCCAAAATAACAGTTTACTGCTTTTTTAAGACTCCCACTATTAGAAGTGGGAGTTCCTCTTTTAAATTGCCATCCAGGGCAGTGATACAAAGATGTATCACAATAACATTTTAATTTAATATGGACATAAAATAAATGTGATATCATTAGCATTGAATGATATTGGGAAAGCCAAAATCTTAAATATCCAGTGTTTTGATTGTTAAATATAGTGGGGCGATAGAATGTCAGGTGTTTTAGTAGCTATAGCACTGGCCATTGCTGGCGTCGCAAGTGGAATCAGCGGCTTCGGTTTTGCCTTAGTTTCCTTGACTTTTCTTTCTTTATTAGTGGATGTTAAAGCTGCCGTGGCCTTTTTGGTGGTACACACATTAAGTGTAAATGTAATTCAAATTTTCAGCCTCAGACAGCATTTTCAACTACGCGCCGTGTTACCTATGATAATTGGTGCAGTGGCGGGGGTGCCCGTGGGGGTTTCACTTTTAAAGTCGGTTGATGCCACGGTAATACAAAAGGCACTGGGGGTTTTTGTAGTAATTTTTGTGCTTCAGCAAGTAATAAATCCCGGTGCCAATAAAACGGTTAATTCTAATTTGGTAAAGGGGGGTGTTGGCCTGAGCGGAGGTGTTTTAATGGGAGCGTTTCTCTCCGGGGGGCCACCCATTGTCATGTACTCTTTAAAGGCGGGGGACAATAAATATCAAGCAAAGGTAAATATGCAAACTTTTTTTGTTTTTAGTAATATTTACGCCCTGGGCCTTTACCTTTTTACCGGTTTGCTCACTTTCGACCTCTTTATGGAAAGTACAAAGTTTTTGCCTGTTTCCATCATAGGAACCTTTTTTGGTATACGGCTATTCAATATCATGTCCGGGGATATATTTAGGAAAATTGTTTACCTCCTTCTTCTCTGCCTTGGCGTAGCCATGTTATTTAAATAGGTTATTCGCCTTAGCGTTAGTGTGCTTTTGAAGTAGAAATATACCTTTGCAATAGATAAGTATGCTAATAAGAAGTAGGATAAAGGTTGTAGGAATATGTCAAAAATACGTGAATACTTAGGTGATTAAATTGGAGTTTACAACTTGGGAAGAATTATTAAGTGCTATTGAAAACGAACGTTGCAGGCTATACGAGGCATACCAGTATGAATCCCTAAATTCAAAGAAGCTAATAGAAATAAGCCAGCGGTTGGATAAGTTGATAGCTATATATCAAGGCAAAAAGCCCCATGCCCCCTTTCCAGGGAAATATTGAGGGTCCAGATTCAGAAGATATTCGTGAGTTTAAGCCAAAGACATAGAAGATGAAAATAAGGTTTCCGATCGTTAAACCCGGCTAAGCCGGGTTATTTTTGTGTCTGGAATACGAAGGATGCTATGACCCCCCAATTTTTACCTACGCCACTCTAAGTTCTTTCTCTAATAGGATTCTCGGCAATAATTGTAACACAAACTTGGCATAATTTGATTAAACTTGATTACTATCTCCAAATTAACGGATAGATGGTTTTCTAAGCATGATCCGACACGGAATCGAACAGTGAAGGAGGGAACCCGTATAAATTCGTATGTGCTTGGTTTCCATATGATCGACAAAACAAAGCTCACGGTTGTCGGGGGCAAAGGCTTAAACCTTGGGGAACTGTCAAGGATTGAAGGAATACGGGTGCCGGAGGGTTTCTGCGTTACCACCGGGGCGTATAAAAAGATAATCGGCCATAACCAGGAGTTTAACGCCTTGCTGGATCAATTATGGGGTTTAAAGGTGGACGACAGGGAAACAATCGGTGCTATCAGCGGTAAGATTCGTGCGGTCATCGAAGGGATAGCGATCGACGAGGATATTAAAGAAGAGATTATTCACTATCTCGCAAAGCTTGGTGAGGAGAATGCCTATGCTGTGCGTTCCAGCGCTACAGCAGAGGACTTGCCGCTAGCCTCCTTTGCCGGCCAGCAGGATACGTATTTGAACATCAAGGGAAAAGATGCCATACTGCAGCATATCAGCAAGTGCTGGGCGTCACTGTTTACCGACCGGGCGGTGATTTACCGCATGCAAAACGGTTTTAACCACCGCAGGGTATACCTGTCTGTGATCATCCAGCGAATGGTTTTCCCACAAGTATCGGGGATTTTGTTTACGGCTGATCCCGTCACCTCCAACCGGAAGGTGCTGTCCGTTGATGCCGGCTTTGGACTTGGAGAGGCCATGGTTTCTGGTTTGGTAAATGCTGATATCTATAAAGTGCGTGAAGGGAGGATCGTCGATAAGAAAGTAGCCACAAAAGAATTGGCTGTTTACGCATCAGAAGAAGGGGGCACAGTGGAGCGGGAGGTTGAGCCAAAGCAGCAGAATAGGCAGACATTGACGGACGAGCAAATTCTGTTGCTTGAGCGCATAGGTAGAAAGATCGAGACCAATTTTGGCTGCCCGCAGGATATCGAATGGTGCCTTAGTGAAGATACATTTTTCATCGTCCAGAGCCGCCCCATCACTACCTTATACCCCATACCGAAAAGCGATGGGCAGAACCGGGTCTATATGTCCATGGGGCATCAACAGATGATGACGGATGCCATCAAACCACTGGGGATGTCCTTCTTCCACTTGTTATCTGAGAATTATCCATTACGCAAAGCGGGTGGGAGGCTGTTCGTAGATCTAACGCATGACCTGGCCTCACCCATTGGACGAAAGATCATGCTCAGTACGATGATGGGCAAGAACGACCCTCTGATGCGGAACGCTATCTTAAGTTTAACAAAGCGAAAAGCTTTTATGAAATCATTGCCGCGCGGCAAGAAAGTTTTCAGTATGCGCACTGAGGGAATGTCCTGGGCACTTTTCACTCAGGCCATCAAGATTTACCGGCAAAATAATGTAGCGATCATGCAAGAGCTTATTTCCCGCAGCGAGGCATCGATCAGGGATCTGAAGCAAAAGATTACCAACGTATCAGGAGATGAACTGTTTGCCTTTATTGTTGAGGACCACAAGCGATTAAAAGAAATACTGTATGATCCCCGTAGCTTGGGAGCTATGGCCGGGTGGTTTGCAGCGAATTGGATTAACAAAAATACGGAAAAATGGCTGGGCGAAAAGAGCGTAGCCGATACGCTCTCCCAATCAGTTGGTAACAACGTCACTTCCGAAATGGGGCTTGCGCTGTTGGATGTTGCGGATGTTGTCCGGCCATATCCGGCGGTGATGGAATATTTTCATTATGCCAGTGATGAAACCTTTTTTAAGGATCTGGCCGAACTGGAAGGAGGCGCTGATGTGAGCGAGGCCGTGCGGGCTTACCTGGTAAAATATGGTATGCGTTGTTCTAGTGAGATTGATATCACCAGGCCCCGTTGGAACGAAAATCCCACCGCGCTCATTCCCATGATTCTCAGCAACATCGAAAACTTTGGGCCCAATGCAAGCAGCGTCAGGTTTAAGCAGGGGATGGCGGAAGCAGAGCAAAAGGGAAAGGAGCTCTTAAGTCGCTTGGAGCAATTGCCCGGAGGGAAACAAAAGGCCAAAAAGACAAAAAAGATGATCAGCGTTTTACGCAATTTTATCGGCTACAGGGAATATCCCAAGTATGCTTTTATCCAACGTTACTGGATTTATAAGCAGGCTCTGCTGAAGGAAGCTGCCAGGCTCGTGCAAAAGGGGGTCATCCGGGAGAAGGAGGATATATACTATCTGTCCTTTGGGGAATTGAGGGAGGCTGTTCGTACCAACCGGCTGGATTACAGTATCATAACCAAGAGAAAAGAGGAGTACAAGATCTATGAGCAGCTGACGCCTCCGCGACTGATGACCTCCGAGGGCGAGGTTATGTCCGGTGAGTACAACACCGCCGGTATTCCTAAGGGTGCACTGGCGGGCCTACCAGTTTCATCCGGCATCATTGAGGGACGCGCACGAGTAGTTTTAAAGATGGCGGACGCCGACATCGAGGATGGCGATATTTTGGTCACCGCTTTTACTGACCCCAGTTGGACGCCGGTATTTGTATCCGTCAAAGGCTTGGTCACGGAAGTGGGTGGGCTGATGACTCATGGCGCCGTTATTGCGCGTGAATATGGTCTTCCGGCAGTGGTAAGCGTGGAAAACGCCACGAAGCTCATAAAAGACGGGCAGCGGATCCGGGTGAACGGAACGGAAGGGTATATTGAAATGCTATAGCCTTCACTAACTGTAAATCGGTTTCCTTAGTGCATACCTGGTCATATATATGGCCACCGTCCTGGTAACTATGTTCTGTGCTTCCATGTATCAAACCATAGTATCCTCAGTCATTCCATCGTCGGGGACTTACAACAGGGAGGTAGGTTTAAGATAGGAAAAAGGCTCAAAACCAGGGATTACCTGATATTTGAGCCTTTTATTAAGCCTGTCCTCTGATTATGCCGCGCCGGCGGCATGGGCATCTATGCTAACTTTTGGTGCTAATTTGCATTTTAATGGTCTCAGCCAGGTAAAAAGGCTCCTGTAAGTATTTCTCCATCCAACCCGCCAGACGCTTCAGCCGTGGAACTTTAGCTATTGGGGGAGGCGGTGCAGCACTCGGTGATGCACCGAGTGCACTAGGCACTGCTTCAACGGCAGCAACAGGCCCGGGCAGGGTAAGTTCCTTCAATAGAGCTTCAGCCCGTTGCAGTGATTTCTGCAGTGACAGATATGCCTCGTTGCCGGCAAGAAAGATATTATTTTCACCGACGCATTTAGTGAGATGACACCTCTGCATTTTTTCCTTTAATTCCGGTCGAATGCCGCACAATAAAACTTTTTTGCCTTCATGTTGGGCCCTTTCGATAAAGTTTTCAATAACTTCCATAGCGGTTATATCAAGGAGTGATACACCTTTAAACTTCAATATGTATACCCTGGCATCACCACGGGTAAGGCTTAATTTCTCTTCCAGGTCGGAAGAGTTGCCAAAGTAGAGGTTACCGTCCAACTGAATGATGGCGATGGGCAAACCCAGGGGCAGATTGCTCTTGGGTTGGACGTTGGTTTCGATGATTTTTTTACCTTCTTTACCCGACAGCGAGAGCATACGCACCGTAGCATCACCATTATCTTTAAGATATAGAAGTAATGAAATAAGTATGCCGGCGTAGATAGCATATTCCAATTCTGGCGCCAGAATGGTAGTGGCAAAGGTAATGATCATGATAGCAGCATCGTTTTTATTAGATTTAAAAACTTTACGGAAAGCATTTTTATCTACCATTGAATATGCCACAACCATGATTACCCCTGCTAAAGCGGCGCTGGGTATATATTTGGCATACGGAGCCATAAAAAGTAGAATCCCCATCACCAAACCACCGGCCAGAACCCCGGAGAACCTGGTTACAGCCCCGTTTTGAAAGTTAATAGCGGACCTGGTAAAAGAACCGGAACCTGCGATAGCCCCAAAAAATGAGCCCCCCATGTTGGCGATACCTTGTCCAACAAACTCCTGGTTTGAATCAAGCTTCTGTGCCGAGCGGGTGGAAATGGCCTTGGATATGGCTACAGCCTCTACCAAACCGATTACCGCAATAACTACAGCACCATTAAATAGAGCCCCCATAGCCTGCAAATCAAAGCTTAGCATCTGAAAAGGGGGAATTGCGGATGGTATTGCGCCTGTCAGCTTGATGCCGTAACGATCCAGTCCAAAGACTGCGACCAAAAAACCGCAAGCTATAAGGCCCAGCAAAGCACCTGGCAGGTTTTTGTTAATTTTCTTGGCCGTGACACTAATAAATATGGTGATTAGCCCCAGGCCCAGTGCATAGTAGTTTGTTTGGCCTATGTGCTCAAAAGTTACCATAACCTTTTCCACAGTGGAATGAATTCCCTGAGGCATGGCAATACCCAATAACTGGTTAAATTGCCCGAGGGCGATAATAACACCGGCCCCTGCAGTGAAACCTACAATTACTGAGTGTGATACATAATTGACTAGCTTGCCTAGTTTTAGTACTCCCATCATAAACTGAATGGCTCCGGCCAAAAACGTTAGCAGCATCAGCATCTGAATTAAATTTGGTTTGCCCACATAAACTGCCATGTTACTGGCAATAAGCAACGAAATGGCGTTCGTGGGGCCGGTAGCCAGGTGGTTGGAGTTTCCGAACATGGAACCCAGCACCGAAAGAACAATGGCCGAATATAAACCATAGACCGGGTCAACCCCCGCAATGATGGCGTAAGCCATGGACTGGGGAAGAGCTACAACCGCAACCGTGAGCGCGGCTACCAAATCAAATTTAAAATACTCCTTCTTATAGGTAGCCATAGTTTCAACGATAGGCACGTACTTTAGAAAACTTTTCACATTTGATACGCCTCCCTGATTAATGTAAATTAATAACCTGAAATGTAATAACAGGTGCCTCTATAATATTTTTACAAATATCGAACTTTTCCTGCAAGAATTCTAAAAAAGCATGCCCATTTGGTTCGTTGGTGCGGATTTCTTCTACTTTTTACTCTTCTTTTCTGTTTTCCACCCAGGCATATTTTTCTTTTAAGTAAAGTCGGTGCCATTCACTCACTCAACAGCGGTTCGCAGGATAAAGTGGCTGCAGCATATGGCAGTGCGTCCAAAAGCCAAATTAGGAACATTACCGCAGGATTGTTGGCCTTACGTTGGAAATAGTTTTAGTCGACACTTTGTGTCATTTTTCATCAAAGGTTAATCAATGAGATTGGCGAATTTTAGCATATTAACTATATGAGATATAAGACAATGCTACATTATCCTAATGCCGGCAGGTAGTTTGGTCCGGATCCTGAAAAATGGTTGTAGGGAAAGTAGCACAACTAAGGGATTCCCGTTAAAAGACGCAAAAAACGCCTAGACCCCTTGTTTCAGGTACTTTGAGAGTACTGGACAAGTGTCAATGATTATAATAACTGAATTTGGTAATTAGATATTTTAAATTGTTGACTATGCTGTATTGGCATCGATGCTCTGTTGTTCAATAGTAACGTTAAATCCAAGTGCTTCCAGTCGCTTAACAGATTTCTTAACTATCTCAGTTTTTCGACGCATTTCAAAGAAGTCTGGTCCAAGCTCTTGGTATGGTGCATTGTTTTTGAGCATGTAATACACAATTGTAAGGATGTACAGCTACCGTAGCGCGATTTTTTCCACGTCTAGCAGCGATTCTAGAGTATTGGGCACCGAAATAGGTTTTCTTCAAATGCCCGGCTACTTTAGCGCATTCTATCAATGTAGACCTAAGTATATCGCTTCCTTTTCGTTTTTTACCGCTTTTACGCTTACCTGCACTTTCGTTATTGTCAGGGCAAATACCGGCCCAGGAAGCAAGATGTGCAGTATCGGGCCCAAACGCACCAAGACATTCCGACCTTATGCCGTGGTAAAAGTATCTCTTTATGGTAACTTTTTCATTCATTTGATGGTGTGGCATAGCGTGCCACATGGGGGTCTATAATGCGAAGTTGGAAATTGCCAAAAGCCTAGGTCTTCATCTGCCAATAACCTGACTTCCAAACAGTAAAAGCCCTTTATGTTACGAGCTTTCCATATTGTAATAAATATATTTGTGTGACCATAAGCAAAAGAATACGCCCATAACTTACCTTTTAAATATATTTACTAAATTTTGTGATATAGTTAATTATGGAATAGAAATAAATTAAATGGAGGGAAGATATGTCAGATACAATTTTAATGATTCATGGGATGTGGACTGGAGGGTGGATTTGGGACAATTATAAAAACTTTTTTGAAGAAAGGTGTGATTTTGCAAATTAAAACGGCATCCGTTTTTCACAAACAACCGGCATAGAATGTCTGCCAACCATGATAATCTTGCACATAAATCCGGTAATTGATAATAGCCATTTGCACAATAGCACATTCT